>CAMDQH010000018.1 GCA_945905815.1 Bacteriovorax stolpii
CGGCAACTCATCAGGGATGGATCGCAGCTGTTAACTCAGGCCTCGCAGCAGCATGTCCTGCTGCCGGTGCCGGTGCAGTTACCACATTAGGTGCTCAATCGTACTTTGTTGGTGGTAAAGGGGTAGGTGCTCAAGTAATTAATTCAGCCGCTCAACATGAAGCTTCAACAACAGCATCAGCTCAGGGAACGCAGAACGATACTGGATCGATGACATTCGTAATAAGTGCTGCCGGAGTTATTAGTCCAGATGGAGCAACTGCTGCAACATCTTCAGCTCTATCAATCAACGAGTTAAAGATCATAGCTACCGTTAGACAAGGTTACTAATCCAATCCTACAAACCTTAATAATTAAGACCCACTTCGGTGGGTCTTTTTTTTGAATTTATGGTCATTTCTTTTGAATTTTTAATTTTAGTAATTGTCTTGGCTTCCTATTTTGGTATTGGTGAGGCTTTTTTAAAAGTATTAAAAATAGAAGACCTCGATTTTAAGTTTAAAGTTCTAATTGGCTCAGCAGTATACTCAATTTGCATATCATTAATAAGTCCGTTTCTTGGCATTCGACACGTTACCTTAACGATACTTCTAATAGGTTTTATCTTTTGTGTTAGATATATTCGAAACGCAGGTTTAAAAGCCTCATATGATCGGCAATACTCATTATGGGTTGTTTTCTATATGGGAGCCTCATTTCTAATTTGTTTTTATCCATCATCATATTTAGACCCACTAAACTATCATTTATATGGAGTCGTTGAATGGGCCAAACTGGACAAATTAGTTCACATTAAATCCGCCATCCAGCTTATGCATGATTCATATGGTGATTATCTGTATTTTCCTTTCACTGTATTCTTTGAAGTTACTAAAATTGATGATTTAGTTTCTCTTCAAGTGTGTTCTCAGCTTCTTACTTTTATTTTAGGGATTTTTACTTTTAGTTTGATTCTGTTCGATTTTTTTAAATCGAAAATGGCGAAAGTTTGGCTTCCACTTTTAATTCTGTCTGCAATAACTAGAGCTTCTCTTCAACACAAGGGTTTAATTGCAAAAAATGACTGGATTGCCTTAAGCTGGTTTTTCGCTGGTATTGCATTAACCTTTAGCGATCGTAAATTAAATTTAAAATTGATATTGCTTGCTTCTTTTTTAATTGGAATTAGTGTTGGCGCAAAATTCTCCTATATATTTTCCGCAATATTGGCGTTTGTCATTTTAGCAATTAACACGCGACCAGAAGAGAGACGTTATTTAGTGTTCTCAATTATCACTCTGACACTAACACTCACGCCATATTTCATGAGAAATTATACCTGGACGGGGAACCCTATTTTCCCCCTCGGAACAAAAATATTCCAAACAAACCATCTAGGGCCTTCATGGATTGAGGGGATAAATTTCTTTGATGTGAATATCAACTCTCTTTCTTGGGAAATATTAAAAAACAAGGCTATTAGAATTTTCACCTATGAACCTGTAGTCTATTTCATTTTCTTTCTTATATTTTTTCTGAAAAAATTAAGTTCTCAACTAAAAATCATCCTGTGTGGATTATTAGGCTTTATTTTTATTTTTATTTTTATGCTAGGACCTAATTCAGAAATGAGACATTTTGGGCCTTTTGCAATAGTACTAAATCTATTTGGAGTCTACGGTCTCATTTTACTTTCTGAAAAGTTAAAACTAAAAGAAACACCAAAAAAAATGCTCGTTTCTTTCTTTGTTTTAATTATTTTTTATAATTTTCTGACTTTAGGGGACCAGCTCAACCCTGTGCCATCCGCGATTCGTCATGGGATCTTTTCGCCACGGGTACAAACTTTAATTAATGAAAAACGAGGCTATGTTCTATCGGGCAAATTGTTGCATGTTTTAAAAAATGGCGACAGAGTAGCCTTAATTGATGACACCCCTCCTTATTATTTTTCTATGCATGGTATCGTCAGACTTTGGGATGATCCAGATTTAGACACTGATCTGAATACATGCCGGGAAATGATTTGCATTTTGAATATTTTAAAAAAATGGAATATCAATTATTTAATTGAATCTGGAACAAAATTTGATCCTTATTATCGCCCGGGTGTTTTAGACGCTATTCTCAGATTTAAAAACGCTTATCCAGAAATAATTGAGCTTAGTGCAGATGGTGAAAATTTAATTTCAGTAGAGAAGTTAAGAAAGCTGGTAATGAAATAAAAAACATTGATTACGCCTAAACCACTCTGACTCGTTAATGGTCCAATATTATTTTCTATTTGGGGTATGAATTCGATATGGCGTGAATTCGCGTTGAGCTTTCCATATACCTGATTTATTAATATATGGCTTTCCCTCTGTATCTAGCTTGCTGCAGTTTTTATGAGTTGTATTAAGACAGCTGAGATCAACTTGTGCCTGTAGAGCATAAATATCTGATTTAAGCTTATGTTTGAGTGAGGGCTCACGCGTAGAATTGTGTTCATTTCTTAAATACATTAATGCTACTTCCGAGTCCTGATTTGTTTCAAATTTTAATTTCCCAATGATTAACTTCATAAATGGTGGGGCACTAGGGTGACCATCTATCTTCTCAAGGTAGGTTAACCCTTTTTTTAAATCACCCAGTTCGAAATAGTAATTGAATCCAGCATAATAATTAAGATTATAGTTATCCGGGTAATAAATTAACCCTTTTTCAAAAATTTCTGCAGCTCCCAAGACATCATCTTTTACAATCGATAAATATAAACCACCATACATATAATTTTCAAAGAACAAAGGATCCAACAAAGAAATACTTAAAAATCTTAGATACATCCAAGAATTTAAATCATTTTTTCCGTAATGTTCCTCGTCAGACTCCAGAAGAGTTTGAACCCATAATAGGTCTGATATTAATCTTTTGTTTCCTATATTGAAAAAAAGTAAAAGGTTTTTATTCACATTTAATGCTGTGTTTTGCTTGTTTAATACAATAATTGGCATGGGATTTTTTTTATGAATAATACCGGCGAATGTAAAAAGAACTACTGCTACCAATATTAGGATAAAATCTTTTGTAGAAAAATGTTTCCCAAGTGCTTTGTCGTGCATACCATTACATTATGATAAAATTACAAAGTCTCCGCAAAGTATTTAAATCAGACTTATTGACTCAGCCATTTGTTGCTTTGGACGACGTCAGCTTTGATGTCCCCGAAGGATCGATGGTGGGATTTTTGGGAGCTAATGGAGCAGGTAAAACGACTTCTCTAAAAATCATAATGGACTTTATTCGGCCAACTTCTGGTGCAGTTATTTTTTCATCTAAACTTGGATCTTCAAAACTCGAAATTTTTAAAAATATTGGTTTTCTCCCTGAACGGCCTTATTTCTACCCAACACTAACTGGTCACGACTTTTTGCTATTCATGGGTCGCTTATCTGAAATGACAACAACTTCTATCAATCACGAAATTCAAGTTTGGGCGCCTCGCTTTAAAATAGACCATGCTTTAAAAAGAGAGCTTAAAACTTACTCCAAAGGTATGTTACAAAGAATTGGTTTTCTTGCCACTATTCTTCATCATCCAAAAATTGTCATACTTGATGAGCCTTTATCAGGCCTTGACCCCATAGGCCGTAAAGAACTTAAAGACGTAATTATAGAAGTTCACAAAGAAGGTAAAACAGTCTTCTTCAGTAGCCATATCGTCCCTGACGTCGAAGAGATTTGCGACAGGGTTGTTTTTTTAAAAGATGGTAAGCTTGCTTTTGATGGTTCAGTTGGGAGTCTGATTACGGATTCACTTGCATTCGATTACGTTGTTAGTGTTAAGGCAGACTTTAGCTTTAATCCACAAACACCATTTAAATCTGTAACCATTCTTCCAAACAATTTAAAGAAGTACATTGTTGAATCTGGAAACAAAGACAGGTTTCTTGTCGAAATGATTGAGAGGAAATATATTATTTTATCAATAGAAATGAATAAGCCTACCTTAGAAGAAATTTTCTACCAGACTCGGGGTACAGTATGATGGCAAATAAAGTTTATATAATTGCCTATTATACATTTAAAGAAATTCTTAAAAGCAAGATTCTAATCAATGTTTTTTTTGCTGGCTTAGGATTGATGCTTGTTACTTATGTGGCAACGGAGTTTACTTACGGAGTACCCGAGAGAGTGGCGCTCGATTTTGGACTCGGCACCTTGTCTCTTTCATCATTGGCAATTTCTTTATTTTTGGGAGCAACACTCCTTTCAAAAGAAATTGATTCCAGAACAGTATATATGGTTATTTCCAGACCTGTTCCACGATTTGCTTTTATTCTTGGCAAAATATTGGGTCTACTAGGGATTCAGGCGTTAAATGTGTTTCTTTTAAGCTTGATGACCCTTATTACTGTTTCGGTCCTTGGTGGGAATATTACACCTTTAATCTATTGGGCCATAGGATTCATTTTTCTGGAATCCATTCTCCTACTACTTGTTGTCGTTTTAGTTTCATTAGTAGCAAACAATATACTCTCTACTTTGCTATCTCTTGTTATTTTAGTGCTAGGCCATGCAGTAAAAGAAACCCAGAGTCTTACCTTTGTAAAAAACCGTGGTTTTTTTAAAATAGTGCTTGAGGCTTATCATTTTATTTTGCCTGGTTTTTATAAATTAAATCTTAAAGAATTTGTAATTTATAAAACATCATTACCTTTTGATTATTTACTTTCCTCACTCATTTATGGCGTTGCTTACTCAGGGTTTTTATTAGCATTAACTATTTATTTGTTTAATAAGAAAAATATAGATTAATGGAAAATTTATATTATTTTTATGCTTTAGTTTTTGGCATTTTGATAGGTAGCTTTTTGAACGTAGTTATTCTTAGACTCCCTCTTCAAAAAAACCTTGTTAGTGACAGGTCAGCTTGTCTTAAATGTGGTTCTCAATTAAAGTGGTATCATAATATACCCGTCCTTAGTTTCATCTTCCTAAGAGGACGTTGCGGATTTTGTGGCCAACGAATTTCTTGGCGCTACCCTTTAATTGAACTTTTAACGGGACTGATTTCGTTTTGGATTTTCCCAGAAAACTTGAACGTCGAAAGTTTTGGATTATATCTCTTATTTTTTTCAATATCATGTGTATTCATATGTCATTTCTTTATTGACCTGGATCATCAATTATTGCTGGATAAACTAAATATTTATCTTCTCTTACTAATCATTCCATACAGCATCTTCAATTTTCACTGGACTCACTGGTTACTGGGTGGAGTTTTTGGTTTTGGAGTGCCGCTACTTGTGACTTGGCTGTTTTATAAGATACGTGGCCAGGTTGGTTTGGGTGGAGGTGATATTAAACTCTTCGGAATTCTTGGGATACTTCTTGGTCCTATAGGGATTTTCTTCACAATATTCCTTAGTTGCTTCGTAGGGGCAATTGCTGGTTTATTGATGATTGGAATGAAAAAAATCACAAAAGACAGGCCTCTACCATTTGGGCCCTCAATACTGCTTGTAGCTTCGTTTCAAATCTTTTTTCCTCGAATGGCACATATTGTTCAATCATGGCTTATCTAAATTGGCGTGAAGCACTAAATCCTTGATACTTCATATTCGCTCTGCCTATAATTAATTAAGTTATTGTTTATTCTCAAAGGCAAGGAAGACTTTGGCAGCATCGTTAAAAGAACAGATTGATGAGCTTTTAGGTAAGTTAAATCCCGGTGGGATTTTCGGTATAGATATTGGTGCACATAGCATCAAGGTTTGTGAAGTAAGTGGCGCTCCCAATAAATTTAAAGTGGATAAATTTGGAACTTTCGTCCTTCCGGAAGCTGCTATCATTGAAGACGAATTTCAGAAACCCTCAGAAATTTCTGAAGGCTTATTAGAGGCAATGAATCGTGCTGGAATTAAATCCAAAACAGGTTGTTTGGGTTTGTATGGCCCGAACACAATGACCAAAAGGTTGAACGTCCCAGAAGGGACGAAAGAAGAAATCGAAGATCACATCATGTGGGAAGCAGAACAATACATAACTTTTGGTGCTGATGAATCCCAAGTATCATTCCATATCATTGGAGAAAATGAAGGCGGAGGAAAAGACGCGCTTGTTGCAGCTGCAAGGACTGATACAGTAGAGAATTTTTCAAGCATTCTGGCTGAAGCAAAAATAAGTCCAAAAATAATTGACCTTAATGTCCTGGCTCTTTCAAATGTTTTCGAGGAAGTTTACAGAGATGACTTGGAGGAATATGGCCAGGGATCCATCATTCTAGATTTCGGTGCCCAAAGTACGAAAGTTATAATCTATAAGCGTGGTGGTCCCATCTTTACCAAAGAGATCCAAGTTGGTGGTGGCCTAGTTACTGAAGAAATCCAACGTCAAATGGGTGTTAGCTATGAAGAAGCAGAAGATCTTAAAACTAATGGTGATGAGAAGGGAAATCTTCCGGAAGAAATCCTTAGCATTATAAATACTCAGATTGATCAACAAATAGCCGAAGTAAAAAAGAGTATTAATTTTTATATAACTCAAGGTAGTGCTGAAAAAGTTAATTACTGTTTTGTTACTGGTGGAAATTCACTCTTACCTGGTCTTGTCGAAAAACTAGCGGTTTCTACTGGGCTTGAAGTGAAGAGAATAGATATTTTTTCAGGTATCAAAATTGATCAGAACAAAGCAGGGAAAGGATTAGAACACTTATCCGCAATATCTGCTGTAGCAGTAGGCCTCGCCATGAGGAAAGTTAATTAATTATGATTAAAATTAATTTAACAGTAGCTCAAAAACAGATGGATCTATCAGATCTAGGCGGATTTGATTTCACTAAATTAAAGTTTAAAGCAGTCATCATTGCATGCGTATTGATTTACGTCCCTGATTTTGTGGTTCTCCCAATTTGGGAGGATAAATTTAACGCAAGAACTCAAGAGTATGAAACCTTGCAAAAGGAATCAAGCTCACTTAAAAGAAAAGTTGCTCAGTCCTCAATTCTGGAAAAGCAAATTCGTGAATTAAAAATCCAGGAAATAAATCTTGGAAAGAAGCTAACAGCTGTTAAACAGGCCATAAACCTGAAACGAAACCCTGCAAATTTGCTGTTGTACATAACTAAAAATTTACCTGAAGATTTGTGGATTAAAGACTTGAGCATTGATGGCGAGGTATTGGTAGTTAAGGGTGAGGCTTTGAGCTATACAAGTGTTGGTAATTTTGTGAATAATTTGCGTTCCTCAGTATTCATTAGAGAGGCCAACATCAAAAGTACTACCAGTAACGTGCGTGAGTCTGATAAGCGTCGCATAGAAAGTTTTGAAATAAGTTTTGCTGTTGCGAGGCTTGAGTAATGAAAGATCTCGCAAATAAAATAATTGGAAATATCCATTTTGTGATCCTTTTATATGGTTTGTATGGACTATGGATTAGTTTTGACGAGCACTCAATTCGAATGGAAGGCCTTGAGGGACAATTCGCTCCCGTAGAAGCAGAAATCGTAAACAATAAAAAGAAAGTAAAAGAAATACAGGAATTCGTAAAGAAAGCAGAAGAATCTAAAATTCGAGTTGAGGAAGTAGCTAAAAATATTGAATCGGCACAAAAACAGCTTCCGGCAGAGATTAATGACAATCAGATTCTAACTTTCTTTAATCAAGAGATTAGCTCGCTTAATATTAAAGATCCTCAGATCACTCCAGGTACAGAAGCAACAAGTACCTATTTCATTTCTAAGCAGTACTCTATTAAGGCAAAAGGGACATTTCTTCAGCTTTTAATTTTTTTAGAGAGAGTTGGAAATTCGGCAAGAATCTATAACGTAAAAAGCCTAAAACTTGTAAATCAAGATCCTTCTCAAAGGGGTAGGTTTCAGATGATTAATGCTGATGCTGTAATTGAGGCTTTTAGGTTTAATCCTGAATTTAGAGTCGATAGAGAATTTGATGCCTCTCAACCCCCCCTAACCCAATAAAAGATGGGGAATATGATTGTTTTAATAATTTTACTTGGCATATCCATCGGGGCAATCGCTGCCCCTGTAGATCCATTGAGTAATTTTTTTAGAGATAAAACTAAAATTGAGAAGCCATTTGAACTGCGCGATCCTTTCAAGCCTCCCCAAATGAAGACAGATAAAAGTCAAAACAAGGGTGGATTCTATGTTAGCGGTAAAGGGCAGTACAGCAATGTTCAGCTTGCAACTGTAACTAGCATTGAATCTATTAAAATCGTTGGTGTTTTGATCGGACGTGAGAGAAGGGCCATGGTCAAAAATGGGGGATCCGGTCCAATTATTATACTAAAAGAGGGAATGAAAATTGGTGAAGATGGTGCAGAGTTAAAGGCTATTTTACCGGGTGGGATAATAATAGTTGAGAAGATTGTTAACATATATGGACAAGAGGAATATTTAGAAACAGTTATACCCATTTCTAAATAATGTTCCTACAATTGAGTCAATAGCTCATCTTAAGGAAGAGAGAAAGCATGAAAAATGGAATTTTTCTAATTACGCTTATGATCTCATTTGGGCTCTCTGCTCAAGAGATTAAAAAAGTAAACTTTGTCCAGGAAGGCGAAGTCAGTAAACTTATTATCGAAACTGATAAGGATGTTTTTGCTGAACGTTTTCATGTTTCTGAAGATAAACAAATCATTTTAGATTTAAAGAACGTAAAAGTTTCTCCTAAATTGTTACGTGGAATTGATACGTCCGAATTTCCCGGAAGTGCTGTTTTTATTTCAGGCTATAAAAAACCTGGTTCAACTAATGATATTCGATTTGCCATTCAATTAAGAGATAACGTTCGTTCAACACTTGAAACCAAAGGGAATTCAATAGTTCTAAATATTGAAAACCGTTTTGGGGTTTTCTCTAAAAATAAGGTCCGAGGAACAGAGTCGTCTCCAATGGCAGGAAGTGCGGCTACAGAAGATAGCATTGGATTAAATATTCCAAAATCGAATAGTCTAGAAGATATTCTAAATAACTTAACAATGTCTGGACCCAAAAAATATATCGGTAAAAGAATTTCTATAAATGTAAAAGAAATACCAGTTCCTGACCTTCTGAATATGATTGCCGACACATCTGGTTTTAATATAATTATCGACCAAGAAATTTCGAGACTTCCATCATTGTCATTAACTCTCACAAACGTCCCATGGGATCAGGCCCTTGACACTATCATGAGCCTATCTAAATTAGTCGCAGAGAAAAATACCAACATTTTGGTTATGAAAACTTTAGGGCAAGCCACAAAAGAGAGAGAAGAAGAATTAAAAAACATAGCGCTTAAAGAAGGCCTCGAGCCCCTCGTTACAAGAGTGTTTTTAATTAATTATGCAGCGCTAGGCGACATGTCTAAAATCATTAAGGATTATCTCACCCCGACTAGGGCCACCATGCAAAGTGATGACAGAACCAATAGTTTAATCGTAAAAGATACAGTTGATTCTATTGAGCGTATTAAAAAAATTATTGAAACTCTCGACACTCAAACGCCTCAAATACTTATAGAGGCAAAAATTGTTGAAGCAACAGAAAACTATTCAAAGAGCATCGGTCTAGGTAACGGTGTTTCATTTGGATATGATCCCGTCAGCCCAGTAGGGGTCTCGGCTGGGCCTGGCTTTTCATTTAGCTCAACAGGTGGACCAGCCATTGCTGCAACATTTAGTGTGTACAAACGTCTGTTGAATCTTGATTTCAACCTCCAGCTTCTTGAATCAGAGGCAAAAGGCCGTGTGATTTCAACTCCGAGAGTTGTGACACAAAATAAAAAATCAGCGACCATAACAAGCACTGAACAAACAAGCTTTAGAGTTCAACAGGCCGGAGTTGCAGGAACTCCACCAGTAACTACATTCTCAAACATTTCTGCAACTCTGAATCTCACGGTTACTCCCCAAGTTACAAATGATGGTGCTATTTCAATGCTCATAAATCTTTCAAAAGGTTCATTTGGGACCAGACCAAGCGCTGATGCCCCTCCAAATATAAATACTCGGAACATCACTACTAATGTTCTGGTTGATAACGGTTCAACCATAGTAATTGGTGGGTTATATTCTACTGACAGCCTTGAGACAGTTAGCGGTATCCCGTATTTGAAAGATTTACCATTAATCGGATGGTTGTTTCGTAGTCCAAACAACCTTGCCACCGGAAAAAATGAACTTATAATTTTTATGACTCCTCGGATTATCAATGAGGAGCAGGCCGGTATGTCAGATAGACAAGCCACTTCTACTGATAATAATACCAAGCCGATTTAAGTAGGATAAGCTGTGCTAGGTAAAAATAACCAGTCGGCCTTATTGGCCAAATATTTCAGCATGTACAAGAAGAATCCTCGCTCGAAGGTGTTCGCACCTCTTGCGGAATCTTTTAGAAAACTTGGAATGCTAGATGATGCATTCAAAATTCTAAAAGATGGTATTCGCAATCACCCGAATTATACTCTGGGTTATATCGTATTAGCTCATTGTTACTTTGATCAAGGGAAGTTTGAACTTACCTATAATACCCTAAGACCGATCGTATCTCAGAATGCAGATAATATATCGCTTCAGAAAGTTTTTGCAAAAAGTTGCATGAACCTTGGCTATCTTGAGGAGGCACTGGATACATATAAGTATCTACTCTTTATGAATCCAAGAGATAAGTTTTTTGGTGAACAAGTTAAAAAGCTTGAAGACGATCTCATGGTGGGCCATAAGACTTTAAGCTTAGAGCAGCTGATCAAGGCCCCTGAAATGGAAAAAATTTCCATGCCTCAAGGCCTGGATGATGACTGGGTTCAGGTAGATTTTAATCAAAACCAAGCTCCTGTTGATGTAGCCGAAAATGAATGGGTAATGCAAAAACCAGGAATTTCCGAGCATCCAATACTTAAAGAAGACTCAATTACCGTCAGAAGTCTTGAAGATGATTTTTATGCAGACGAATTTGAAGAGTATGGAGAGATTGAAGATTCAACACCTAGTTCTGCCCCACTTGATTCACCTCTCGTTTCCCACACATTAATTGATCTCTATTGTGCTCAAAAATACTATGATAAAGCAGTAGAGCTACTTGAGAAAATCCTTGAGCTAAATCCCCAAGACGACATAACGAAAAAGAAACTAGAACAAGTTCTAGTCTTGAAAAAGAATTCTCAAGCTACACTTCAAGTTGTTACTGAGGAGCAGGGCCATGAAGAACTTATTTCAATCATTGAAAATCAGGTTAAGGCCAAGTCACCAAAAGAAATCAAGCTGCAGGATACATTCAATTATTTCTTAACGGCGCTTAAAGAGCGTGCCCTACAATACCGGTAAAAAAATATGAAAAAAATGCTAATTATCAATGGGCCAAACTTAAATATGCTTGGCCAGAGAGAACCCGAAGTTTATGGCAAGGACACTTTGGACGATTTAAAAAAATTTACTGAATCTAAAGTTCAAAACCAAGTTCTACTTGAATGGTACCAATCTAACCTTGAAGGTGAAATTGTAAGCCGCATTCAAAAAGCCCATTCCGAGGACTATATGGCAGTGATTATCAACCCGGGTGGTTATGCTCATACCAGCGTTGCAATTCATGACGCTATGAAAATCCTGAAAATTCCAGTAATTGAAGTGCATTTGAGCCAAGTTTATAAGAGAGAAGACTTCCGTCATACATTATTGACGGCAAAAGCCGCTACGGCCATAATGTCCGGATTCGGAAAGCAGACTTATTACATCGCGATAAATTCGCAGCTCCAGTAAAGGACCATCTTTATGTACCAAACAACAGATTTCAGAAAAGGTCTCAAAATCGAGATCGAAGGTAAACCTTGGATCATCGTGGATTTTCAACACGTGAATCCAGGTAAAGGCTCGGCTTTCGTTAGAACTCGTATTAGAAACCTTGAAACCAATCAAACTATTGAGCGAACTTTCAAAGCTGGTGTTGAAACTGTTGGTAAGCCTGATATGGAAGAAAAAGAAATGGAATATAACTACTCTGATCAAGATGGTTACAATTTCATGGACCAGACGACTTTCGAAATGGTTCACCTTTCGCATGACCAAGTTGGCGAAAACAAATTCTACTTACAAGAAAACATTCGTGTTTATATTCTTTATTTTAATGGAAATCCGATTTCAATCGAGCTTCCTAACTTCATTAACTTGAAAGTAGTTGAAACTGATCCCGGTATGAAAGGTGATACAGCTTCTGGCGGTTCGAAGAAAGCACTTCTTGAAACTGGTCTTCAAGTAAACGTTCCTCTCTTTATTAAAGAGGGTGAATTTTTAAAAATTGATACTCGCACTGGTGAGTATCTTGAACGGGCCAAGGTTTAATGCATGAACTTAGATACACTAAAACAAATTGTTAAAGTTGCTAAAGATGAAGGTGTTGCTGAGTTAAAAGTGGACACTAAAGACTTTAAGGTTGAAGTTCGCTTCTCTACAGGTCACGTTGCTCCTATTCAACATATCCAACATGCTCCACAAGTCCCAGTCGCTTCTGCTATGACTGCAATTACTATCAATACTGTGCCAACTGATACTGGACTTCATGTAATCAAATCTCCTTTTGTTGGGACTTTTTACGCATCTCCAGGCCCGGGAAAAGCAGTTTATACTAAACTTGGCGATAAGGTTAAGTCTGGTCAGGCACTTTGTGTTCTTGAAGCTATGAAAATCATGAACGAAATTGATGCTGATATTGATGGTGAAATCGTAGAGATATGTGTTGAAAACGAAAGCCTGGTTGAATATGGTCAACCACTTTTCAAGATTAAGCCTAATTAATGAAACCAGAAGCAAAGAAATTTAAAAAAGTCCTCATCGCTAACCGTGGTGAGATTGCCATCAGAGTTATTCGTAGCTGCAAAGAACTGGGAATAGAGACAGTTGCAGTTCATTCAACTGCTGATGAAGATTCTTTGCATGTGAAAATGGCCGATGAATCAGTTTGCATTGGGCCACCAAAATCATCTTTGTCTTACTTAAATATGCCTCAAATTTTATCTGCTGCTGATATTACAGGTGCAGATGCCATCCATCCCGGTTACGGTTTTCTATCTGAAAACGATGATTTTGCCGATCTTTGTGAGAAGTGGGGCATCACTTTTATTGGTCCTAGCGTAAAATGTATTCAGGCCATGGGTGATAAAATTGAATCAAAACTCATAGCTAAAAAAGCCAAAGTTCCAACGCTTGAACCAATTTATGTAAAGGATTCTTCAGAAGCAGACATTAAAAAATCTGTCGAGAAGATGGGCTTTCCAGTTCTAATCAAAGCATCTGCCGGCGGCGGTGGGCGAGGAATGAAACGAATTGAAAACTTTGAAGAACTATGGCCAGCTTTATCACGTTTAGAAGAAGAGGCCAAAGCAGCTTTTGGTGATGGAACATTGTTCATCGAAAAATATATTGAAAACCCAAGACATATAGAAGTCCAAATTTTGGCCGATCAGCACGGAAGTGTGATCCATCTTGGTGAGCGTGACTGTACGATTCAACGCCGGTTTCAGAAAATTCTGGAAGAAGCTCCTTCGCCTGTCCTAACTCCAAAAGTCCGAGAAGAGATTTGTGAATCTGCTGTCAGACTGGCAAAATTTGTAAATTATGATTCTGTAGGTACTGTTGAGTTCCTTTACGACCAAGATACCCAGAAATTTTATTTCATGGAAATGAACACTCGTATTCAAGTTGAGCACCCCGTAACCGAAGGTCGCACAGGAGTTGACTTAATTAGTGAACAAATCCGTCACGCTCAAGGTGAAAAAAGTAGATTTAAACAATCAGATATAATGTTTCGGAATCACGTTATTGAATTTAGGATCAATGCCGAAAATCCAAAAACAGGAATGCCATCGCCTGGAAATATCACGCATTATCATAGACCTGGCGGAATTGGCGTAAGAACTGATGACTATATTTATACGGGATATACCGTACCACCATACTATGACTCTATGATTTCTAAGATCATTGTTCAGGCCGATAACCGTGCAAATTGCATCACTAGGGCCAAACGAGTTCTTAACGAAACTGTCGTTAGCGGCATTCAAACAAACATCAATCTCCACAAAGAAATATTGGAAGATCCGGACTTTGTAGAAAGTAAGTTTTCAACCAATTATTTATCCAAAAAACTGATTTAAAAGTATAATAAAATTAAGTGTTTAACATGCCACAGGAAGGGGCATAGTGGAAAGTATTTCAAAGATTCAACAACTCTTGGCGGAGTCCAAATTTGTTGAAGCCCAAAAAATGGCCGAGATATTATTATATCAAACAAAAGGTTCTGAAACAAAGGAACTGCTGGAATTCTATTTCGAATCGCTTAAAGCTCAGTCTCGACCAATTCCAAGTGAATTAATCTTTTTATTAGTTGATAAACTTCTACCCATGAACACTGATGAAGCTCAGAAATGGTTAGCAAACATATCAAAAGATAAATCCGTAAATAATCAGCGTAAAATACTGATTAAAATAAAAATTGCTGAAATTAAAGGAAAAACAGAAGAGCTGTATCACTTAATTTCTCAATACCAGATACTCAGATTTGAATCCCATACACCCAATATTCCAACCGTCGTTATTGATTTGATAAAAAAATATTTTCCAAATGACTTTCACCTCCAACTTCAAAAGCTTGCGATTGAACTCATGAGAATGGATCTAATTAATAGTGAGATATCAATAAAAAAATTAATTCTCTCTTGTTTTGAAAAATCCTCACCAAAAGGAACAAAATTAAAGATTAACTTAATACATGAAATACTAACATCATCAAGCGGCCTGCAATACTTAGAATTATACAAAAACTTTTGTTTTTTAATTTCTAATGAACGGTGGGATAAAAAAGACTATAAGAAAATAATCGAACTTGTGATTTATGAAGAGGATTTCAAGTTTCAAGTTTTAATATTAAATTTATTAGTTCGTGAAAACTTGAAGGATGAGGCAGGAGTTTATGCTCAAGAAATTCGAAAGAACAAGGAGTACAACTATGTGTATCTCGATAAGTATTTTCCACAACTAAAACAATATTTTTTTCAGCGACCTGAAACGACTACGATCACCGCCATACCGTTGATTAAGGAAGCAGATCTAAAGGTCGATAGATTAGTATCAGTTCCTTTACATGAAGAAATATTGTCAGAAGTTTCAGAGGAAGAAATACTGCTTGCCCACTTACTTAAATACCAAGATTTTTCTACATCTGATTTACTTGAGATAGCGGTTAGTTTCGTCCAATCAGAATTCTACATGGCCGCATTAAAAGCCTCGGAACTTGCCTACGAATCTACGGATAATAATAATCTTCGTCTTAGGGCCTGCTATCTAAAGGTCACGTGCTTGCTTAAAACGGCTGATTACAGGGCAGCCTTGGACATATCTCTGAATGCCTTAAGTTACTCAGTAACTCAAAATGATATCCTTTCATTTTTGTATTCTCAAGCCGAAGCTCATTTAAAGCTTAAGGAATACATATCTGCAAAACGAGTTCTTGAACGAATCATGGATATTGATGCAAGTTACAGACTGGTCAAAGAAAGATTGGAATGGCTGAATGCGATTTAAAAGTATTTTAGGCGCATTCATTTTTATTGGTCTCGCAAGTATGATTGCGATGGTAGTTTTTATTCAAACCAAGAGTTTTGGGCGTATTGCCACCAAAGTGATTTCTGATATTAGTCAGAAAAAAGCGCAAACAAAAGTCAGCATTAAAAGCATTGGAATAAGTCTTTTCCCACCGGGAATAGAGCTAAATCAAGTCAGAGTTAAAAAGAATTTAGGTGAAGGAAAAAAAATATCAACAGAATTCGGAAAACTAGGTTTTTACATAGGTTTAATTGAATTTGAGGAAAAAAAGATCACCCTCGGAGAAATCAGAATCAGCGATTCTACAATTGATTTTGTCTCGCCAGACACTAATGACGAGGAGGTTAAGGAGCTTGATCAGAAAATGATCAACAAATTTTTTAACTTTTCGGATGATTTGCCCTTAAGGGTAGATACAGTCCTCCTGACAAACGCGAGGGTTTTCGTAAATCATGACTTAATTGAAGCGAAAAGGATTAAGCTTTTTAAACGAGGCGATTCTTTTATGGTTAGGTTTCATCTGTCTAATCTTCACCCCCTAAAGGATAACGTTTTATCCATAGATGAAATCTGGGGAGATGCTGAATTAGGACGAGAAAATATAAATATACATCGGCTAAAAGTACAACACGATGTCCATACGCTACTGATAAAAGGGAAAGTTAAAAATTACGGAAGATTAAAAAATGCCGAGGGAACTTTTACAGGCGAAGCCTCGGTTCATATAAATAATATTAAAGATGATATTGTTTTGCCTGAGATACTTAAATTAAACAACGGTTATTCGCATTTAAGTTTTAAGGGCGGTATCAAAAATAAAAGCATTAATGCATCTTTGGATCTATCACTTTCAGACTTGAATTCTAATATTGTTAGTGGCGAACAAATAATTGCTTCTCTTCAGTTTGAAAACAATATTCTAAAACTTAATAAGCTTTCTTTAGTTAATAAAAAAGAAAAGTTAAAACTTGTTAATCCTGTTGAATTATTTAATATCAAGAACTCTACTTATTTATACCAACCGATTGATGTTCAGGTAGAGCATCTTAATCTCACAAATGCTTTAGGTGTCTTGCCTTCGCTGTTCCCACTTAAGGGTGAATTAACTGGGGAAATGAGGTTTACTTACCACAATAGGGACATGGAGTTTAAGCCTCGGGACGGTTTTATTATTAACAATCTTGGTTTAATTGTTGGTGATCGCAGCCCATTTACTATTTTAATGATAAAGAGTGCCAAATTAACTTCAGCATCTTTTCGAGTAAAAGATCTAAATGAGTTTCAGATGGATTCAAAAATAGATCTTAAGAATTCAACACTGGACCTCCATGGAAAAGTAAACTCCAAAGTAGTCGATTTTAAGGCGTCAAACGCTACTATTGATCTAGAAGATTTTGGAAATATTTCAAACCTTAATATTAAGGGGCGCGGTAATTTAGATATAGAGGTATCTGGACCACTTGCAGACACAAACATAAATCTAAAAGGAAAGACAAATGGCTTTGAAGTTTTGGGATACCGACTTGGCCAAGCCGATAAGGACATTAGTATAGCCCTAGGAGATTCAAGCGTTATTATTCATCGCTTTGAATCGCTCTATCGGTCAACTCCGATTTCTGGAACTGGTGCGATTAATTATAAAAATATGGATATTGCTTTCGGGATAAATTCATCAAAAGCCAATTATCATGACTTAAAAGAAGTTATGGGCCCAATATTCTCAAAACTGAGTTTTTTGCCATCTGATTTTGATCTTAATGCAAAACTGGATGCAAACATCTTTGGGAAAGCAACACTTGATGGTCTCAAAATTAAAACAGAGGTTCAGTATACTGACCTCAGTGCCTATGGAGAAAATATAGGTGCCGGTGATTTTGTAATTAGTATGGAAGACAAGGTGGTTTCACTAAAGGATTTTACTGGTCAGAAAGGAAGTGGACAAATCAAGGGCGATTTTTCGTTTGATCTTAAATCGGATAAAATGAAAATTGATTATGAATGGGACGATATTGCTCTTGCAAGTTTTGCCATTGTAAAGAAGGCGAAACTTAATTTGCAAGGAATGCTTTCGGGTTCACTTAAAGGTGAAGGTTCAACAAAAGATTACAACCTTAGAATGAATGGGAAAATGCATGATACCCACACAGAGGACTATAAATTCGATGATAGCATTTTTGTTTTTCAAATCTCTCCATCTTTTCTTAAAGGTAAGGCCTCAGTCTTCGGCTCCGTTTTAAAATCAGATTTTGATTATTCATTTCTAAGGAGCCGACCTTCAAATATAACATTAGATATTTTGGCACCTGCCTTAAAGCCAATTGCCATCGCCTTCCTTGGGCAGCATCTTGAGCCAGCAGATTTTTCTGGAAGTTTAAAGTTTCATGTAGAATCACAGTTTAAAGGTAATTTTGAAAACGTTAACTTGAAAGCAAATTTAGAAAGTTTAATATTTAGACATGATAATTTTAATGTTAATTACAAGTCGGATCATTCACAGTTTTTAATTCAAGATAACAATATCAAAAAATGGGACCTCGCTATTTCTGAGCCTGACCTCTTAGTGAAAACTTCCGGCCGAGGAACTTTTGGGCAGGAAGTAGAATTGGAAAATGAGGTTTACTTTAATTCTAAAATTTTCGAAATTCTAATATCTCAGGTCTTGTCTTCGGAAGGTTTTATACGCAGTAAAGTAAATATAAATGGAACAAAAGACGATTATCAAATGTCTGCTCATTCTCAAAGTAATGACCTTGACCTGACAATAAATGGTGTCCCTTTTCCTCTTTATCATTTGAGTTACGTTCTTGACTACTCAGATAGGCGTTTAATTATAAAGGAGTTAAAAACTTCCTTAGAAAATGGATCCATAGCCTTTAAGGGTGATATTTATTTTGATGGGGAGTATCCGGACGTTAATTTAAAATATTCACTTGATAAAGCTGAAATTCCGATTCTTGGAAAGTCTTTTTTAAATCTTTCAGGAGAAGGAATAATTCTAGGCAATGATCCTCCTTATAATTTTGGCGGTGATGTTTTAATTAATAAGGGGCAAATCGTTAATGAACTGAATGATTTTTCTTCAAAATCCAGTACTCTTTCAAATATTAGGTTCTTACCTCCCAATCAGGAATCTGCACTTGGAAAGCTTATCAATCTTAACTTAAACGTTAAGGCAGAAACTCCCGTTAGAATCACGAATTCGCTCATGGATGTTAGTCTAAAGGGGGGAGTCATGCTTCTGGGAAATCCCTTCCGGCCCAAAGGTGAAGGCCATTTGTTTTCACCGCCAGGAAGCTCAAGAATTTTCTTCAAAAACAGTGAATATTTAATAATGAATGCCGATTTTAACTTTTCACCCAAAAAAGACATAACCAATCCTGATTTTGATGTTCAGGCATTAACCTACATAACATCTTATAAAATATATGCAAAAGCATACGGTGATTTAGAACGTTTTAATTTTGATCTAACGTCTGATCCGGCCTTACCCAGGAATTCAATTTTATCTTTAATAGCATTTGGATACACCGATGAAATTAAAAATACCCTGGAGCAAAAAGATCAGCAGAGTCTCACTCAGGTTGGAGTAGGTTCCTTCGTCTTTGATCGCTTTAAAATAAGTGACATTTTGAACAAGCAGTTTGGACTTCAAGTTAATCTTGGTACTGTTTTAGAACAATCACAGACGGATAGTTTTCTATCGGGAAGAACACAAGAAGGTCAGGGCTCCTTGGGACGAACACGCTCTGCTACTAAAATTGAATTAAAAAAGAGATTAGATGAAGCTTTAAGCTTATCTGTATCAAGTACTATGGGTGGCAGCATTGGCCAAAGACAAAGTATGAATTTAAATTACAGCCTGAGTAAACAAGTACAGCTAGAAGGCGTTTACGAGCTCAGGACAAACGCTGAAGGTGAAACGGATGTTATCTCGAACTCAATTGGCGGAGACTTAAAATTTAGGTGGACGTTTAAATGAGGTTTATTCTTTTACTATTTCTTTTTCTACCCTTACAGCTTTTCGCTGGAGAGGGTTTGAATTTAGCTGAGGTTGAAATTGAATGCCATGCTTCTGATTTTTGTTCAAATCGAAAAAACCGCTTTGAAAATATTAAAGGTAATTTTAGAAGTGTAGTGCATTTGAAAGAAACTCTTAAAATTCTTGCATCCGATGGAGGCTATGAAAGCCTTTCTTACAATCTATATAAAACAGGTGAAAACTATAAGCTCGTTTTAAAAATGAAACTAAAACCGATTATTGATGTAATCAATATTGGTACAATTGATCGAAATCTAGATATTGATCCACTACAGTTGTTAACAATTAGGGAGGGTGAGTTCTTTGAGACCCAAAAATTAAAATCAGATATCTTGGCGCTTCAGAAGCGTCTCGAAACTATGGGGTATCCAGATAATTCTCATGAGCTTCAAGTCGTTCAAAAAAAGGATAAGGTAGTCGTCAATCTTGCTCTCAAACTAGGTGATCCTAGAGTCTTTAAAAGAATTAAAATAAATACAACTTCCTTTTATGTGAATGATTTTTTATCTAGAAAGTTTCACACTTTTTACAATAAGCCATTTGAGTTTACTAAATTTAAGCTTTATCTTGATGATGCACAAAAAGAATTATTCACATATGGCTATTACCTTATAGACCTGGATTTTTCTCCGATAGTCAAAAAGAATCGGGTTATCTTGGATGTTAAGGTTTCTCATGATCAGCTTTTTGCTTTTGATTTCAAAAACCTCAAAGAGGAGCATCGATCAGTCATTCATAATTTAGTAAAAGATCTCTTTCGTAAATATAAACGACCTCTCACTGATTCGATTCTCAAAACAGCAATAGAAGAGCATTATAATAAAAAAGCACTTCTGAATGCCGAAGTTCGAGTAAGTATCGAAAAATTCCAGAACAGCTTCAGAGAAACAGTTACCTTGTATCGTTTATTTTTAAACGAAAACGAAAAAACACGTCTCAAAGCAGTTAACTTTCAAGGATATTCTTTTTTTAATAAATCGGACCTCAAAGAGATGTTTAACAATGAGGCTTTTGAACTCGCCAGAATTAAGTACTATGATGAGGATTATTTTAATTATTTTGCTGATTTGTTAAGGTCAAAATATGTAGAGAAGGGGTTTGTTCAGGCGAAAGTGGCGGGTCCAATAAAAACGTTTACCAATGATAAATTGGAAGTGTCTATTGAATATACTATTCAGGAAGGTCAACGGGCAATGGTCCGAAACTTGGTTTTTGAAGGGCTGCCACTTGAATTAGAAGATAAGGTCACGTCAAAAATTTCTAATAAAGTAGGTACTCCATTTAATCCTGTTTCCATGGCGGAGGATCTTAAGTTAGTAACCAGTGTCATGCAAGAAAAAGGTTATTACTTTGCTGACATAACAAATGCCAATGAAGACGGTCTTGTTACTTATTCAAAAACTGGAGCAGATGTAGATCTACGCTATGTTATTAAGTCGGGGCCTCTTGTAAAACTTAACCGTATTATTTATCTTGGAAATAATAAAACACGTAAAAAAGTCTTTTCGAAAAAGATATTGCTTGGGCCTGGTGATATCATTACGCCTGAGAAAACTCGAAGTTATGAGGCGAATCTTTCCGCAACTGGTCTTTTTAATTCCGTAACAGTCACACCCATACGGCATAGTTCAAAGTCAAATACGGCTACTGACTTGATTGTAAAAGTAACTGAAAGAGAATTTGGACTTGTTGAATTGGCCCCAGGTTACAGGACAGATTTGGGTCTAAAACTTACCGGCACCATATCTTATTTAAACATTGGCGGTATGAACCGGGCCGTAACTTTAAGGAGCCAGATCAATTATCGCCTTAATGATCAAACTCTTGACCCTACAAGAAGAGAACAAAAGCTTAAGTTTCTCGAGCATAACACCTCTTTAACTTACACTCAGGGTGACATTTTCAATACTTCAATTGATTCATCAGTTTCCGGCAGTTATCAGCGAAAGCGTTTTTATTCATTTGATGCTGACATCGTTAGGGCCAGTGCTACATTAACAAGAGATCTTACTAGAAATTTTTCCACATCTGCTCGTTATCAAATTGAAAATATTGTCCAATCTAACGCTACTGAGGACCGTGATAACGGAAGCTTTCAGATCGGTGCAATTACGCCAAGTGTAACTTACGATCTAAGAAATAGTGCTGTTCTTCCATCGAATGGTGCTTTTTTTAACCTTTCGACCGAATTTGCGAATCCATTTTTTGGATCACAAAAAGAAGCTGACCTAACAATTAATTATTACAAGATCGTTTCACGTAACCGTTTCTATATCCCTTACAAATACGGAACAGTGGCAATCTCGATGGTTGCCGGGGGCCAAACTAACCTTGCAACGGATAAAGTAGTAAGTGATGGAGTAAGCCAAACATCAGGTTATATTCCCAATATTAAAGTTTTTCGCCTAACTGGTACGGACATTATTCGAGGTTTTAATGATGAGGAAGCAAACCGTGTTCCAGGGGATGCTAAAGATGACATATCTGAGGTCAAAATTGATGATATGGCCTATTTGGCGAATTTTAAACTTGAGCCCCGCTATTTTATAAATGACACGCTAATAGCCGGACTTTTTTATGACGCTGGCCGCGTTTTTGTTAACCGATTTGATTTAAGTCAATTGAGAGATTCAGTGGGGGTAAGTTTCAAAATAATAACCCCGGTTGGAACTTTAGATTTCGATTATGGGATAAAACTCTTGAGAGAAACAAACAAAGATGGTATCTTAGAGAGCCCCGGACGCTTCCATGTGTCAATCGGCTTCTTTTAATCCCCCGTATTTTAGAAGTGGCCTGATGATTATCCAGACTTCAACTTAGAAGGAAGTCTAGAGACTTATCTTGACGTACGGCCCAGCGTTATTTATAAATGGGACAAATTTTTATTAATTAATGGAAGGTTGATTATGATCAAGCAAAATTCCTATGCAATCACTAAAGCCGAAGTCGACGGCAATAAAAAGTGGTACGTAGTAGATGCAACAGATATGGTTGTAGGTAGAATGTGTTCAGAAATAGCTAAGGTTCTTCGTGGTAAGAATAAGCCTACTTTTTGTACAAACAATGACGCTGGCGACTTCGTTATTGTTATCAATGCAGAAAAAGTTAAGTTCACTGGTAATAAGTGGAACGTAAAAGAGTACAACTGGCACACTAACCACATTGGTGGGATTAAGCGCCGTACTGCTAAAGAACAATTAATTAAGCATCCTGAACTTATCGTTTTTGAAGCGGTAAAAGGTATGCTTCCTAAAAATACTTTAGGGCGTAAGCAATTAACCAAGCTTAAAGTTGTCATTGGGCCAACACATGGTCATGAAGCTCAAAAGCCTGAAACCCTAACAATCAAACTTTAAGGATCATATGAGCAAAGCTAAATCTTATGATGTTCACACAATTGGTCGTCGTAAATCTGCAGTAGCAAGAGTTTACGTTTCTCGTGGAACTGGTAAAATCTTTATCAATACACGTGACGTAACTAACTACTTCCCTAAAGCGACTTCTCGTTACATCGTTTATCAGCCTCTTAACCTTATGAAGGTTAATGAAGCTTACGATTTCAAAATCAACGTGAAAGGTGGCGGTGTTACTGGTCAAGCTGGAGCAATCCGTCTTGGTATCGCTCGCGCAATACTTAAGCTAACTCCTAGTTCTCGTGCAGAACTTAAGGCAGCTGGTTTCCTTACTCGTGATGCAAGAAAAGTTGAGCGTAAGAAACCAGGTAAATCTGGTGCACGTAAGTCTTACCAATTCTCTAAACGTTAATACAAGACTTCTACAAGTATTCAAAAAGGCTCCGCAAGGAGCTTTTTTTTTTGCTATATATGCTGGATGAATAATCACGATGTTGATCACATTGAAATTCGCGGAGCTAGAGTTCACAATCTCAAGAACGTAGATCTCGATATCCCTTTAAGAAAGCTCATTTGTTTTGCTGGACCATCTGGCTCAGGGAAAACCTCAATCGCATTTCACACTCTTTTAACAGAATCAAAGCGCCGTTTTATCAATTCATTCCCTAATTCCATGAAGTTTTTTACAGAGCGTCCAGCCGCTGTGGACGTAGATCGGATTTTTCCCGTACTTCCCGTTTTTGGATTGCCACAAATAAATCCAGTCATGGGTTCGAGAACCGTTGTGGCCGATGTCATGAGGCTAACGGATAGTCTTCAAAATCTATATTTTTCGGCATCTAAGGAACTCTGCCCAGTTCATGAAGTAGAATTACATATAAGAGATGTAGGCGAGCAACTTAAAAGTCAGATAAAAGTAGTGGTGCCAAAGGGTGTTTATCACATTCTTCTAAGTCCAAATGAATTTATAAGAGTCTTCGGTGAAGGGTATATTCCTCCTCGATCCTATTCTCGAGAACGCAAATCAATTGAAGATTTTAACGAAAGTGATGATTTCTGGGAAGTCATGAGGTTTAAGTTTGAAAATCTGGATTCTCTAGAGAAAAAATGGAAAGAGTTAAAACTATCCCAATTCCCGTTAAATTATTTCTTGATAGGCCCCGAATTTAAAAACCCGCAAAATCTTAGTTTTCATTTTCAAAAAGTGTGTCCCAAATGTGATTTTGAATCAAAACCAGTTCAAACCGTTTCGGCCTTTTCACCCTATAGTGCCTTGGGTGCATGTCCTAGCTGTAATGGTTATGGTGCTAATCTGATTTATGATGAGAAAAAAACAATTGATCGGGAACTCACGATTCAAGAGGGTGGTTTAAAACTTTTGAATTACGCTCCATTTGAGGATTCTCACTTAGCATTACTTAAAGTTTTAAAGAAAAATAAAATCCCAACAGATATTCCAATAAAAAAATTACCAAAAGATTTTTTTGAAATTGTGAGTCAAGGACAGGGTGATTATCCTGGCTATAAAGAACTCCAGAAGTATTTGGATTCAAGAAAATATAAACCTTCGGTACGCATTTATATACGTCACATGCAAAAGGAAGAACCTTGCTTGGTCTGCAATTCATCCAGGCTTAATAAAAATATTCACCATTACCGCATCAGTTTAGGTGGACGGTTGTGGGGTCTTCAAGAAGTAATGGAGCTCACTGTTCAGGATGCGCTTTCATTATTTTCTCAAAAACGTATAAAAGAAGAAAATCATGAGGCGAGAATTTATCGGGATATCTGCGAGAAACTGAAACTTGCGGCAGAAATGGGTCTCAATCATCTCTCCATTCTTAGAAAGGCCAAATCACTTTCTGCAGGTGAATATCAACGATTACTTCTGATTAAATATCTTTCTTTTAAAGGAGTAGATAGTTTATTTGTTTTAGATGAACCGAGTTTAGGGTTAGGTGAAACGGAATTAAAAAAACTTTTGGAAGGTATAAGATTAATTATTGCTCAAGGAAATACCGTCATTCTAATTGATCACTCCGAATTTTTGCAAAAAAACTCGGATCACCTTTTTGTGATGGGGCCAGGCTCAGGTAAAAATGGCGGGGATATTACTTATCAAGGTGGACCAGAAAAGTATTTTACCACGAAAGAAAAAATTGTTTGGGAGACTAAAAAACATAAATTAAAAACTACTCAGTTTATTGAGGTCTCAGCTCCTGCAATTTACGGAAAAAATTATCCAGACTTCAAAGTACCACTAGAAGAAATGGTTTGGGTTACAGGTGACTCGGGGTCTGGGAAAAGCGCAAATCTAATAAAAATTATGGCCAATACCCTATATCAAAGGCTTCATTCGGAATGGCTAGAAGATGATCTTTTTAGCGTCAAATCGGTTAAGAGTCCGCAAAAGTTCGAAGATATTTTTGTTATCTCTTCAGACTTGAATCGGTTTACTTCGCGTTCATCTGTAGGAACCATTACTGAATTTGCTTCAGTTATTAGAAAACATTTTTTAAAACTTCCCGTCTCTAAAAGTATGAATCTTAAGGAAGGTCATTTTTCTTGTAATTCAGAATTAGGAATGTGTCCTCGTTGTGAAGGGAAAGGATCGATCGTAATTGAAATGCAATATTTAGAAGATATTATTCTTGAATGTGAAGATTGTAAGGGTCTAAAAATTAAACCTCTTTATGCTAATATCTCCGATGGTAAAATGACTGTAGCAGAGGCCTATAATCTTCCTTTGAATCAAGTTTTGGAAAGAATTCAACTCACACCAAAATTTCGTCGTATTTGGGAATACTTAAAAATTTTAAATCTAGATTATCTCTCACTTGATCGCGGCCTTAATACTCTCTCGGGAGGCGAGAAACAACGTATCTATCTTCTTTCCAAACTCATGAAAACCATTCAGAACTCACTTCTTATCTTTGAGAATCTGTCTTTTGGCTTGTCCGAAAAAGAATTAAAGATGTTAGGGATATTTCTTCAGGACCTCCTGCAATTCAAAAATACGATCCTGATAATTGATTCGTCCAAGCATTTTGAGCACTTAGCAACATCGAAACTCGAATTTACCAGCGCAAAAATTCAACTCAAGAAGCTCGATTAATTGACTCAAGTTTGTCCATGAAATAGCCGATTAGGTATGTAGGCTATTCTAAGGATTAAACCGTGATTCGATTTATACTTTTGTTGGTATTTAGTGCTTCTCTAGGTGCAACTACCTTTAAACCCCAGCCAATTGAGCAGCAGATCACCGAATCAGATGGGGTGTTTCAAGGAAACTATTTAAAAAGTGA
This sequence comes from Bacteriovorax stolpii, assembly GCA_945905815.1. GTDB lineage: Bacteria > Bdellovibrionota > Bacteriovoracia > Bacteriovoracales > Bacteriovoracaceae > Peredibacter. Next base: position 26,255 of record CAMDQH010000018.1, read on the forward strand.
GACCGTCGAATTGGAGAATGGGACTCTTGCCACTCAAATGATCTTTAAAATGTCTAAAGAGGTGGGTCTTCAATCTGATTTTTTTGGGATGGATGAAGTAATAGTGCACTATCCAGGTGGAAAACTTGGCGACAAACATCTGAAAGTTGAAGGTGTGCCAGAGTTTATAACGGGTGAAAAAGTTGTTCTATTTATCCGAAGTATTGAAAATCGATACTGGGGTATGAATCTAGGTTTTGGCACTTATAAGGTTATAAACTACGGTAATGAAACAGTCTTAGTGAATTACATATTTCCACTTCATCCAACTGTGGGACAAATAGGGATTCAGGATTTTGAGAAACTGGTTAAAAAAATTAAAGGCAACAACCTCAAAATTGTACGAACTTTAGAGTACCCGACCACTCCTGATCAGAGTGTCGTTCAGCGAGTTCCGGCCTCTGGAACTGACGGGCAAAATCGCACTCTTGCATCAAAATCCGAACAATTAGACAATCAAGAAGATCAATCAAGTTTGAATGTTCTCTGGTTGATTGTAGCTCTCGGATTTATAGGCGGATTGTTCCGCATGAGTAGCCGAAAAGCATATAAGTAATTTGCCCCCCAAAAGCTTTCAATGGATTGAAATGCGATTGTTATTTTTAATCATTTTTATGTGTTCTTTTTCTGTGCTGGCCCATCAGTCGTCTGTGACGTCTTCTCAAAAAGAAATTAAGTGGAATTATTCAAATGTTCCACTAAGAATTGTTAATAACTCTTCTTCACTTCCAGGTTCATCAACCCAGATCGTTCAAGCGATAGCAGAATGGAATGGGGCTTCAGCTTTTAAAATTCAAAGGGTTTATTCTGGGGCCAGTGAGATTAGCTTCCTGAGCGACTTTTCAATGTATGGGTCAGCGGTTATCGGCCTAACAGCAGTGAGCTACACGACGTCAGGCGCTATAAGTAATGCCAAAATTTTTCTCAATGAGGAAAATTTCGATTTTACAGCATCACCAGGCATGGCATATGGAAATACTCTTTATCTTAATGATGTTGTTACACATGAATTAGGGCATTTTTCAGGCCTTTCACATTCTGAAGTTTTGAATTCTTCAATGTTTTATCAAAACTATCCTGGCCAATCGGAGCTCGGCGCGGATGATATCGCAGGGATTAGAAACAAGTATGATTCTGGTTATGGAAAAATTTCGGGCCATGTTAAAGGTGGTGACCAGATAGGTATTCTAGGTGTGCATGTTCAGGCCATATCCAGGAAGAATGGTGATACCATTTCGACAATTACTGATACGAATGGACTTTTTGAAATTGGTGGGCTGAATTTAAATGATACTTACTATCTTTATACTTCAAATTTAAAGAATCTTAATGCTCTCTCTTCGTATCTTGCCAATGTTCAAACAGAGTTTTGTCCTGCCGCCTATGCCTCATCATTTTTTAGTCAATGTGGACGAGAAAATGACGGGTTACCGCAGGGGATTTCCCTACATTCCTCACAAAAAGAAGTAGATGTTGGGACAGTAACAATTAATTGTAGTCTTAAAATACAGGAAGATTATGTTTATGAAAAATTACAAAGCACTTTTAATTCTTTAGAAGTTTTTAACTATGCACTAGATCCACGTATTGAAAAATCCTATGTTGGATATTTCAAACCCTCCGATCTTTCGACAACAATTTTTACTGCACCCGATATCCTTACTATTGATCTAAGTGGATATTCGATTCCATTAAGCAAATATTTAAAGCTACGGCTGATATCACAACCGTTAGGAAATGCTGTCGAGTATTCAATGACTGTGAAACAGAGTGGGTCGATATTGGGTACCTACGTAAAGAGTTATAATACTGAAGGGACGTTTCGGCTTGATCTAGCGAGCACTCATGCACTTTCAGCGACTACAGCTCAAAATACTTTTGAAGTTGAAATAAAGGCAAAAAAATTATCCACTCTCAACTCTACTTATAGTATTCCAGATTTTTTGAGCTTTGGGTCCGTTAAGAATCTTCCTTACCTGCTAGTAATGAGTATCGAAACAGCTTCTGGCCCAGTGATAGATACTGGATCAGTCTTGTCGGATAATTCTTCGTGCTTAGATGCGCCATTTACATACACAGTTAAGAATTCAACTGCCCAAACAGATGAGGAAGCCTCCTCTTCTGCACAAGCCGCGACCGCAGCAAGCTGTGGAACCATAGGTCCACCATCTGGCCCTGGCCCGGGTCAGTTTTTAGGTATTTTATCATTAGGTTTTCTCCTTTCAGTTCTCCCGTCCAAGTTTGCGAAAAGAAACAAGAAAATTTTGTCTTAGCCTTTCCTTTTTACTAGAATAAATTAAGAAATATTCCTCTCTTTTGGAGACATAAAATGATGCGATTGCTCTTCATAACATTGCTTATGAGTCTGCCAGTTCTTGCCCAAAATTTAATGGAGGAAAGAATCTGGAAAGTATCCCCAAGAAAAAAATCAATATTTTTAGATTCAGGTGTTTTTCATCATAATTCCGATTCAAAAAATGTTGGAATAACTTCTATTAGAAGTGCTTCAACTCCAGGATTGGGATATGAAAGAGTGGTTGTTGATTTTAATTCTGCAACGATACCAAAACTGTATGGCCACATTTCACCAAAAGATCAAAAAGTTACGGTAGATTTTTTTGATGCGACAATGGCATCTAACAGGCCAACATTAAACAAATCTAAAAATGTAAAAGAAATTGATTTTATTAACGTCGACGGAAAATCCATTACAATGGAACTCTCTATGAAAGGTAAGACAAGCTTTGATATTTTCTATCTTGAAAATCCAGGCCGTCTTGTAATCGACATTCGCTAATTTATAAGGATAAAAAAATGGCAACTAAAGATAAAAAATCAAAAACTAAAGGTGAAGCGAAGTTAGGTGAAGCGCCTTCAGAAGTTGTGATTATTCCTATTGTGAATAGTCCCATCTTTCCAGGAATGATTGCACCTATTATCCTCTCTGAAGACAAATACACTCCAGAGCTTGACTCTTACCTTGCCAAAAATAATTATGTGGCATTGAACCTAGTGAAGTTTAAAGACTTTGGTGAAGGTCAGGAAGTTATTCATGAAATGGGTGAGGAGCAAGTCAGCTACGAAGATGATGAAGAAGATGGAGAAGAAGAGTACGTAGGCTTAAGTTCGGCCGATGATATAAGTCCTAAGGGCATAACTCCAAAGGATATTTATAAAGTCGGAGTACTGTGTAAGGTTATCAAAAAATTAAAACTTCCAGACGGATCAGTAAATTTACTGGTTCACGGAATGAGACGCTATAGGGCCGTTGAGTATCTTGTTGATTCGCCACTTCTAATCGCTAAAACAGAAGTCTTCAGCGATATTCTTGAACCAGATGAAGAGCTGGATGCTTATACACGCTCAGTTATTAATCAGGTCAAAAAACTTTCAGAGATTAATCCGTATTTCAACGAAGAGATGAAGCTTGCAATGCTTAACTCCCCGTCTCCGGGGTCTCTGGCAGACTTGGTTGCTTTTGCTTTATCTTTGGATGTTCCAGAAGCTCAGGACTTTCTTGAAACATTAATTGTTAAAAAACGTTTTGCAAAACTACTGGTTTATCTTAAGCGTGAAAAAGATGTTTCTGATATTCAGAAAAAAATCACAGATGAAGTTAACGATAAAGTTAACAAGTATCAGCGTGAATATTTCTTGCGTGAGCAGTTAAAAGTTATCCGTAGTGAACTTGGCATGGATGAAGATGATAAGGCCAAGGACATGAAAAAAATCCAGGAAGGGATTGAACAAGGCAATCTTCCAGAAGATGCTAAAAAAGCAGCAATGGAAGAACTTGAGCGTCTAGAATCTATCCCAGATTCTTCTCCGGAATATAACGTCACTCGAACTTATCTCAACTGGATGGTTCAATTGCCGTGGAATAAAATGACCGATGATAAAGTTGATATTCAATCAGCCAAGAAAATGTTGGAAAAAGATCACTACGGTCTGGAAAAGCCCAAAGAAAGAATCATGGAGTTTTTAGCCGTTCGTAAGCTTAAGCCAGAGTACGACGGGACAATTCTTTGTCTTGCAGGTCCTCCAGGTGTAGGTAAAACTTCCCTCGGTCACTCGATCGCAAAAGCTTTAAATCGAAAGTTTTATCGTTTCTCTTTGGGTGGTATGAAAGATGAAGCAGAAATTAAAGGCCATCGTCGAACTTACGTCGGAGCGATGCCTGGAAAAATTATTCAAGCATTAAAACGGGTGGAAGTAAGTAATCCGGTTATCATGCTGGATGAAATCGATAAAATTGGTAAATCTTATCAAGGTGACCCGGCTTCTTCTTTACTTGAAGTACTAGATCCTGAACAAAACAAAACATTTATTGATAACTATCTTGATGTACCTTTTGATCTTTCAAAGGTTTTGTTTATTGCGACTGCTAATAATATTGGTGAAATTCCAGAAGCACTATTAGATCGAATGGAATTGATTGAACTGTCTGGTTATACCATTGAAGAAAAAATTTCGATTTCAATAAAATGGGTTATTCCGAAACAACTTAAAAAGCATGGGTTAACTGCAAAAGAATTTAGTCTTTCAGCAGTGGTACTTAAGGCGTTGGTCTCTGATTACGCTCGAGAGCCAGGTGTTCGTGTGATGGAGCAAACTATTGCGAAGTTGTGCCGTCGTGCTGCCTTAGAAAAAGTGTCATCAAAGAGGGCAAAAAAATTCAGCCCAGGCCTGGCGGATTTGGAAAAAATTCTTGGTCCAAAACGTTTTGAAACTGATATGGCCCAGAAACCACTTCAGCCAGGAATTGTAACCGGTCTTGCTTGGACATCTTTTGGTGGAGATATTCTTTTTGTTGAATCGATTCCTTTAAAAGGAAAAGGTTTTAAACTTACTGGTCAGCTTGGTGACGTTATGGGTGAGTCAGCGAATCTTGCTTATAGTTATGTGAAAGGAGTCCTTCAGGCGCAAATTGAAACTGACAAGCATAAAGCTCCGAAGCCTAAAAAAGCCTTAGTTAAAAAGCAGAGAGTGCTAGCTGTAAATCCTGTTGCTCCAACTCCTGCCCCAAATCCAGAAGAAGCAACTGACTTTCTTGCAACTCATGAAATCCATCTTCACTTACCAGCTGGTGCCACTCCTAAAGATGGCCCATCTGCAGGTGTTACAATGGCACTTGCGCTTTACTCACTTGCTACAAATCAAATGGTACGAGGTGATGTAGCAATGACTGGAGAGTTGAGTTTGACAGGTAAAGTTCTTCCTGTTGGTGGAATAAAAGAAAAAGTTCTTGCTGCAAAAAGAGCAGGGATCAAGACAATTATTCTTCCATGGCAAAATGAAAAAGATTTAAAGGAAGTTCCTGAACGTCACCGTAAAGGCATGAAGTTCTTTCCTGTAAAACATTTTGATGAAGTCTTGAAAATTGCATTAAAAAGAAAATAAGAGCAAAAAAAAAGGGAGCAAAAAGCTCCCTTTTTTTTATTTGAAAAAAAACTAAAAGTTAGAATTCGTCAGAATCATACTCACTTCTAAGTGTGTGCTTAACGTTTCCAGCTGCGATTTCACGAAGAGCAGTAACAACTTCTTTGTTCTTACTTCTAACCGTAGAAACATCACCTTCACGAAGTTGCTTTACACGCTTAGCAGTTAAATGAACTAACTCGTAACGATTTTCAACATGTTCTAAACAATCTTCGACCGTGACTCGTGCCATAGATACCTCGTAAGGGGATAAATAGAATCTTTATTTTTAGAGGAGACGGTTCCTTTTGTCAAAGGGAGACTATTGATACATCGCTTCAATTACGACCGAATAATGCGCTGACACAACTTTTCGCTTAACTTTCAGAGAAGGTGTCAGGTAGTTTTCCACAGTGAATTCCTCGGGCAAAATACGAAACTTTTTAATAGTTTCAAACTGCACCAAGTTTTGATTGATCGCCTCGATCTCTTTTTCAATGATTTCCTTCACTTTGTCGTTTTCAGCAAGATCTTCTAGGGTGCAGTCGCTTGGCAGGCCCAGGTCATCTAGGATGTTTAGGAAGCGCTCTTTTTCGATTCCAACCAGTGCTGTAAGGAACTTCTTTTGATCCCCAACAACAACGAGATGAGAGATGTGTGGCTGTGCCTTGGCCATATTTTCAATTTTTTGGGGTGCGACGATCTTCCCACCACTCGTTTTGATGATATCTTTTTTGCGATCCGTAATTTTTAAATACCCTTCTGCCGTAAATTCACCAATATCACCTGTATGGAACCATCCATCTTTCAGCGCTTCTTGAGTTGCCTCTGGATTCTTATAATATTCTTTAAAAAGGGCCTGAGATTTGATGAAAATTTCCCCATCACTTCCAAAAGAAAATTGGGCATCACCAATAGGTCTTCCCACTGATCCAGGCACTTGTTTTGACAATGGGTTGAGGCAACAAGGTGCCACCGTCTCAGTCAGGCCATAGCCTTCAAGGATGGTTAAATTTGCGTAGCGAAGAAATTGAATTATAACGGGAGAAAGTGGAGCACCACCGGATACAAAATATCGAATTTTTCCACCAAAGCGGTTATAAATTTTTTGGAAAACAACTTTCTGGGCAATTTTAAATTCAATCATCTCAGTTGCAGAAGGTGAAAGATCATTATCGATTTTATGAAAATACTTTTCAGCAATATGCGTGGCCCATTTGAAAGCTTGTTTCTCAATGAGGTTACCGGAATTAACTTGGGCCATAATTTTGGCATAAATTTTCTCAAAAATTCTTGGAACTGCAATCATGACTGTTGGTTTAACGATCTGAAGATTATCAACGAGTTTTTCTAAGGACTCTGCATACACAGATTGCCAACCAAATATTAGTGGCAACATGGAATCGGCTCGACCTAAAACGTGTGAAAGAGGAAGAAACACGAGGGCCTTATCATTTTGAGTGAATCCACCTTGAACCGTTTTTTCTAAATTGAGTAACATAGTGGCAAATGCATGCTGAGTTACGACTGCGCCTTTAGGCTCACCAGTTGTTCCAGAGGTATAAATGATGGAAGCATATTCTTCTGGAAGTTGATTCTGTATATGATTTTCCAAAAGATCAGGATTTAATTTTAGGTCTTCTGTCCCAAGTCGGACGAGCTCTTTATAAGAATAGTAAGTACACACATTGCGAAACTTTTTAAGAAGCTCTTCAGAGAGATCAGTTAAAGAAATGATAACTCTAAGGTTGGGCCAATTCTGCATGACCGACAGAACTTTCTCCATCTGTTTATCATTTTCGACTACGAGAATCGAGCTGTCTGAATGAACGAAAATGTAATCAACCTCATTTGCCAAGTAACTAGGATAGATAGGAACAACGCATCCACGTGAGCACATGGTGGCAATATCTAGAAAGTGCCATTCTTTACAAGTCTGCGCTAGAATTGCGACTTTATCTCCAACATTTAAACCAATTTTAGCAAAAGCAGCTGAGAGAACTTCGACAATATTTTTGTACTCAGCAAAACTGAGATTCTTAACTTCATTGTTTTCAATCCAACCAATAGCATGTCTCTTGGGAGTTTTTACAATTCTGGCCTTGAAGATGCGACCTAGTGTTCGTGGTCCTTGTATCATGAGAAAAGATCCTTTTTTTTCTGTATCAACGGGTAGAAAAATCAATGTCGCGCGCAACTCGCACAATCATTTTGCAAGCTTAGCATTTTCCTAGTTGGTCTGTACCTTGCTCTATCGGCATATATGAAGACGGTCATTATAGTTTCAAAATGTTCTCGCATCATCAAGCTCAACTCGACCGAGGACTGGCTAGAATTTCATTTTAAAGGGGTTTGCTCCGGGGAATCACTTCGCAAAGTACGTCTCAAGGGAAGAAAGGAATTTAATATCCGACTAGGTGAGGAATATCTCATGTACGTGAGTCTGATTTCTTGTACTGAAGGCGTACTAAAGGGGGAGGTGCTTAAAGTTAAGCCGCTGGCTGAGTGTTGGGATAGGTCATGATTTACTAATTGCGTAATTCCGCAACAAAGAATAGGATGAGGATGGGAAGGAGAAGCTATAAAATAAACCCGATCGTTTTGAATGGACTGATCTTTTATGAGGTCGTAATTGATCCTCATTATGAAAGGAAGCATTCCCGACATATTAGCGATGAATTAATATTGGACTTGGTTTTACTACTTAATGGTCGATTTGAAATTCCAGTTAGTACAAAAGATGAATTCAGCTTCTTTGTGACGATTATTGAATGTTTGGCTACTTGAACCTAATGCTGTCTACGTGGGCGTCGTAAGTGCCTTTAGAGACAAAGGAGAATAGCAGTGGCTTTTCCGAATAAAAAAGAACTTAAAAAATTACGAGACGCTCTTGATAAGGCCGAGCCTTCATATCTTCTTCCGGAACATGCAACACAAATAGATAAACTAAAATATATTCTTTGCCAAAAATTTGTCGTTTACATTCAGAAACATAAAATCACTCAAGTCGAGCTTGCGAAGCGTCTCAATATGGATACGGCCAGATTGAATGAAATCGTGAAATATAAAATTAATCTTTTTACTGCTGATAAGCTGATTGAGTTCGCTCAAAGGCTAGATCCGAATTTAGAGATTTGTGTTGCTTAGGAAACCCTTCATAAAAATCCTTTAATTTCCAAATCATTGAGTAGAAAAACCGATGTCATGCACAAGCCGAGTAATCTTTCTGAGAGCTTAGCCTTTTCTTAGTTGGTACCTGTCTTGCTCTACCACCCTATATATTACAGGCTATTCAATGGTTAATATATTGACTACAGGGTGTTTTTATGACTAAAATAAAGAAACTTATAGAAGAGTATGAGTTCAACGGTTTAAGAATCAAACTTTATGATGAAGATTTTGAACATGCTCTCTCAGCACATCCTGGAGAGGTTACTCTAGACGCCATTAGAAACTGTATTCGGCAACCCGATCTGGTGATCCGATCAGTCCAAGGTAAAAATGCATGTTTGTTTTATGAAATGAAAATTCAAGATGAGTACTTTGTCGTTGTTGTCCATGTAACAGAATCAGGCACGGGCGAAGTAAAAACGGCTTATAAAACGACTTATATAAAGAATGGAACAGTACTCTTCAAAAAAAAAGAAAAATAATGAACCTTAAATACATGGCAGAGATTGATACTCTATATATTTACTTTGAATCAGAGACACCAAAGATAATGGTCCCCTCTAATATCGATAAGCGAGTGGGCAGATTTGTGGATAAAAAAAATCGAAAAATAATCTGTGGCTATGAAATAGAAGGGGCCAGTGACTTCTTTCTTGAAAATATCAACAAGTTTGATTTTAACCTCAAGCAACTAATAGCAGCAGGTATTTTCTTTATTCGAGTTTTAAATGGCTATTCTCAGGAAAAAATGGCTACAGAGCTTGGAGTAAGTCTTTCAAGTTATAAGATGGTCGAGAAAGCGGAGCAAAATTTTACTATCGATACATTTGAGTCGATTAATTCAAAATTCCCTAAGATGAAAAAGATTGTGGCGGAGAGTCTTTTGGCTTCTTGAATTTTAGTCTGACCACCATTCACAAAAAATCCCATTACATAACCAAATATACATTGATTTGATGTATATAAGGGACTAAGCTAGTTGAAAATAAAGAATGAAAATTAAACCCTTGAAAATTACATTTGAATCCATAGACACTTTTGCTGTGAAATCCAGAACGGCGCTTCAAAATGCCATTCAAAACAAAAAATCAGCTATCCAGAAAAAGGATGTTCTTGTTTGGGCTTCAGTTGAAGCCTATCAGCAGTTCATGAGCGACCAAAAGTACACCATCCTTGCGGTCATTTATAAATATCGGCCTCAGTCAGTTTATCAACTTGCGAAGATACTTAATCGGGCCCAGCAGAATGTTGCTCGCGATTGTGATCTTCTAGAAAGACATGGCTTTATTAAATTTGAGCAATCTGAAAATGGAAGAAAAGTTAAAGCTCCACAGCTAATTTTTGACTACAATGCAATCATAGTCTATTTACAAAGCGTAACGTATAAAGTGGAATTTGAAGAAGCGGCATAATTGAGTTGGAAATGTCTCCTTTAATCCAAATACTTGGCAGTTTACTGCTCAGAGTAGAAATATGCCAGACTGCTAAATTCAGATCGTTAAGTGTCTGTATTTTTCTGGTTAACCAGAAAAATGTTGCTTCTTTTTTTGGGTTAACCTAAAATAATCAGTATGAAGAATCGCTACCTTACATCATTTATTCAAGCCGATCTGAAAAAGAAAATGGTCTTCCTCTCAGGCCCGCGCCAAAGTGGTAAAACGACACTAGCGCTTAGTCTTTTAGGTAAACAAAAAGATCGGTACTTCAACTGGGACAATGATGAGCATCGTGAAAGTATAATGAAACGGGAGCTACCAAGTTCTAAAGGGCTTATTGTTTTTGATGAGATTCACAAATTTCCAAGGTGGAGAAACTGGATTAAAGGAATTTTTGACACAAGAAAAGATGACCTAGATATTCTGGTCACGGGAAGTGCCAAGTTAGATTATTATTGCAAAGGTGGAGACTCTTTACAGGGTCGCTACAATCATTACAGACTTCATCCATTGTCACTGGCCGAGCTTAAAGGAAACACAGAGACACTTCATGATCTTTTAAAATTTGGCGGCTTTCCAGAGCCGTATTTTTCAAAGTCAGAAACGGAAACGAGGAAATGGTCACGACAATACAGAACTAGGCTTGTTAGAGAAGAAATTAACTCGCTGGAAAAAGTTGCAGATATCACAAGACTAGAAGAGCTTCTTATTAGACTTCCTGAATGCGTTGGAAGCCCTCTCTCTTTAAACGCTTTACGCGAAGATCTGCAAGTTTCACATGAAGCGATTACCAGATGGATGTTAATCTTTGAAAATAATTATGCCATTTTTAGAATTTATCCTTTTGGATCTCCAAAAATTAGGGCCCTTAAGAAAGAGCCAAAACATTACCACTATGATTGGACTCAAATTGAAAGCCCTGGGGCAAGGTTTGAAAATCTTATGGCCTGTCACCTTCTTAAATGGTGCCATTTTATAGAAGACACGCAGGGATTTGATATGGAGCTTCGCTATTTTCGTGACCGAGAAAAGCGAGAGGTTGACTTTGTCGTACTTAAGAATAGAAAACCGATTATGTTCATAGAGGCCAAGACGTCTGATTCAAAATGTTCTTTGGATCTTATTTACTTGAAGAAAAAGTTTCCCGAAGTGGATGCGATTCAGGTGGTGCTCAACGAGGATAAGGATATCAAGAATGAATGGGGCATCCGGATTTGTGGCGCCACAAGCTTCCTTAAGGATTTGATCTAAATCTTGAGTCTGGGTTAATCAACATTAATCGAAACATGATCCCCAACCATAAATTGCGGCAGCTCAAAAATCGGAGTCGAGTCTTCTTTTTCATACTCACTGACCATGGCTATTGAGGCTTCATTCATCGCATGAAGAACTTTGAGTTCTCCAATTTTTACTTTGTAATTGACCCGAGTTTTATTATCGTAAGGATTTTGAACTGAAATAATTCGAAAGACATCTACCACGCTATCTTTTTTTACACCCTGACCACTACCCATATTAATGTAGTAGTTTTTACGAATAACTTCGTTCTCAACTCCCATAGGTAAATCTTGGGCAAGAGAGAAAATCACATAGGACTTGGCATATGTGGCGTGTGCAAATAATAAGAGAGACAGCAGGGTTAAGACTTTCATTCGGGCCTCGCAGGGGAATGTCTTGCCTAGCTTATCGACGAAAGGAAAAGGAAGTTGAGGGGAGAAGTGGTTTGATCGGGAGTACAAGGTAAGGTTTTGAATTAACAAAGGATAACAAGGGGGAGGGGAGTGGCAGATTTAGGAGGCAAAATGTGCTTTTATTATTTTGCTTGAAAAATTCATTAATTAAAAATGTCTTTCCAACCCTCCTTCGGCCAAAGAGCGCAACGAATTCTGGTTTTGGAGAGCTGAGAATTTTTCCAATTAGGTTAATTTCTCTTTTTCTTGCAATTAGTCGCATTAGGATCTCCAGCCAAATCTTTTTATTATGATAACATTTGGCTGATGATAATTAGTATTCGTTTAATGTTAGGTGGTTACATGGGTGGAGTATGCTTATTTCCCTTCAACCTTCAACCTTCAAATACTTAATGTTGTTATAGATAATATCTGAGTACATAAAATTCTTCAGATACTTATGCGAGAGAATGTAGTTCCTTGCATAGTACTGCATCACCCACGGCAAATCAGCATTCACTAGATCTTCCATCTTCGCCATTAATTCAAACTTGCGTTTACCGTCTTGAATCACACGCGCTTCTTGAAAGTATCGCGTTTTGGCTATACCCTAAAGGGTGTAGTTAAAGATCAATTGATGACAATATACCCTAAAGGGTGTATTGTTCTAGTAATTACAGAAAATATACCCGATAGGTTATAAATCCATGAAACAAGAAAAAACTCAACTGTCTGAAATTATTAAACTCAAGCGGAAAGAACTTGGTCTTACTCAGGAAGAATTTAGCGCACGAGTAGGTGTAGGGCTGAGATTTTTGCGAGAATTGGAGCAAGGAAAAGAAACGATTCGACTCGATAAATTGAATGTCGTGCTGAACTACTTTGGCCTAGAGGTAGGCGCTGTCATAAGAAGAGACAACGATGAATAAGGTCGAAGTATTTTATAAGGAAACATTTGCGGGAGTCCTAGAGAAGAAAATTGAAGGGCATTTCATATTCATTTATGAAGAAAGTTACATCGCTTCGAACAACCCATCTATTAGTCTGACATTACCCAAAGAGACTAAGAGTTTTAAGAGTGAAAATCTTTTCCCTTTCTTCGATGGTCTTATTCCTGAAGGATGGTTATTGAAGCTGGCGAGTGAAGAGTTAAGACTTGATCCTTTGCAAGATCGTTTTGAGCTTTTGAAAACTCTTTGTCGAGATACGATCGGGGCCATTCATATTGGTAAGCCTGAAAACGAAAAAAAAAATCACGAACTAGACATAAAATTAAAGAAGGCTGAATTGCCGGTCTTTGATCGCTGCCTTATTTGTTATAAAGAACATCAGGGTATTTATCATTTGGCCTGCATGAAGAAAGTTTTTGGCACAACCATTCATCCCATTGTAGAGATTGATAATGAAATTCTTGAAGTATTGGGTCGAAATCAACTCAGTCAAAAATTAGCGATAGCTGGAGTTCAAAAAAAAATCTCTCTTGATCTTAAACTAGATACTCAAACGAAAGAACATAGGATTACGGTGACGGATCTTTGGGGGAAATACATCTTTAAACCCCGAGGGAAAGCTCCCCATTTACCAGAGAATGAGCACTTGTGTTTATTGATGGCCGAAATGGCAGGTATTAAGGTCGAAAAATCCGCCTTAATCCCGACTTCAAGTGGAGAGTTAGGATTTTTGGCCCGACGTTTTGACCGTGGAGACAAGCATGAAGAGTTTCATCAAGAAGATTTTTGCCAGATATTAGAGAAGGAGCCTTTTAAGAAATATCAGGGAAGCCTGGAGCAAGTAGGGAAAGTCATTAAGAAAAGCTCAGACTTTCCAGGAGATAATCTTTACCGATTAATGGAATTGATCGTATTTAATTTCCTTATCGGGAATGTCGATTTTCATCTAAAAAACATTTCCCTCACATTTGAAAATGATAAAGGATATAAAACTCTGCTTAGTCCCGCTTATGATCTTCTCTCGACTGATTTATATATTGATGATGATAACGAACAAACGGCCCTGGCCATTAATGGCCGAAAGAATCAATTAAGGCGAATTGATTTTCTGGAATGTGCAAAATCCTACTCCATCACTGAAAAAGTATTTGATAAAATTCTGAGCAAGTTCGAAAAGATGATTCCTGTTTGGAATCAAACAATTAATCAAAGTTTTATTGAAAAAGAGAGACAAGAAAAGCTCACGTACATGGTACGAAGCCGCCTCATTATGTTGCAGACTATTTCCCCGCAATCTTCAGATACTTATGCGAGAGGATCTAGTTCCTAGCATAGTACTGCATCACCCACGGCAAATCAGCGTTCACGAGATCTTCCATTTTCTGCATCAGGGTAATCGAGAGCCGGGAAAGCTGATACTTTATCCAGAGTAAGCTCCTGGAATTTATTAAATATACCATTTCGGGAAGACATCAGATTTTAGTAATATTTTGGAGTCGATTGGTCTTGTAGATATTTACCTTGACTTAATATCGACAAGGTTTAAGGTTTTGTGTAATAATTCTATATATGTACAAGCGTATTATTACCCAGGAAATTACCGAAGCAGTCAAAAAGTACAAAATCATCACTCTCCTTGGACCAAGGCAGTCGGGTAAAACGACGCTTTCCAAGATGATTGGGCCAGATTTTGAATACTTCAACTTGGAGGATTTGAGCTTTCGAAGCAGGCTTATTGAAGATCCTAAATCATTTTTTGAATCGATAAAATCTAATGTCATTATTGATGAAGTTCAACAGTGGCCGGATTTATTCTCTTATCTTCAGGTCTATAGCGATCGTGATGACAATCATTACAAATTCATTTTGACTGGTTCCAATAGTTTGCAACTTAGTGATCATATCTCGCAGTCGCTGGCAGGTCGCACACGCATCTTTCACATCTTACCTTTGAGCATAAATGAGCTACCGGAGGAGAAACGTCCAAATACTATTGATAAGGCGATCTATCAAGGACTGTATCCCAGAATTTATAATCAAGATTTAAATCCCAGTGAATGGATAAGTGGTTATCTTCAGACCTACATTCAGAAGGATGTAAGACAGATTTTAAATATTGAAAACCTAATGCTCTTTGATAAGTTCTTGAGGCTTTTGGCCGGGAGGGTTGGTCAGCTCGTCAATTACACTTCTCTCGCTGGAGAAGTTGGTGTTTCTGTGGGGACAATTAAAAGTTGGATCAGTGTATTGGAAGCCTCGTTTATAGTTTTTCAACTTTGGCCTCATCATAAGAATTTTAACAAGCGAATAACCAAGGCTCCCAAAATATATTTTTATGATTCGGCTATCGTATGTCACTTACTTAGAATTATGGAGCCGTACCATTTAGAGTCGCATCCTTTACGCGGACAATTGTTTGAGAATTGGGTTATTACTGAAAAAATTAAAAAACAATTTAATGAAGGGAAGTCATCTAGCTATTATTTTTGGAGAGATCAGCACGGTCACGAAGTAGATCTCGTTGATGACCGTGGAACTTATTTATATTTGTCTGAAATTAAATCATCAGCAACATTTATTAGCAGTTTCTTGAAAAATGTTGAATGGCTCAATTCATTGCAAGGAAGAACAGATGGTGAGCTTATATATGGTGGGCGTGAGAGCTTTAAATTTAAGGATTACCAATTGAAAAGTTGGCTTGATACTTAGCTTGTAAAAATCATACGCTTTTATTTCCCTTCTTCAATTACTTCTTCATCCCATAGTCCCAGTCTGAATCCTTTTAAATGAACATGAGCATAAGATCTTTCAAAGATAAAATCAATTTGGGCCCCAAGGAATTCATTAATTCCTTTTTTTACCGACTCATCTTCTGCCATCAAATGCGATAATTCCGGTTTGTTGGAATTAAGAATCTTTGAGAGTAGCTTTGTTTCATTTGTTCTTGCTATTTAAGTACATATTTATCCTCAGCCAAATCTTTCAGTGATGATGACATTTGGCTGATGATAATTAGTATTCGTTTAATGTTAATTGGTTACATGGGTGGAGTATGCTTATTTCCCCTCAATCTTCAAATACTTAATGTTGTTATAAATAATATCCGAATACAAAAAATTCTTCAGATACTTATGCGACAGAATATAGTTCCGAGCGTAGTACTGCATTACCCACGGCAAATCCGCATTCACTAAATCTTCCATCTTTTGCATGAGTTCAAACTTACGTTTCCCATCTTCGATTACGCGCACCTCTTGAAAGAGTTTATCGTAATCAGAATTCTCGTAATTGAAGTAGTTTTGCCCCGGAGGAAGGTTCTGTGAACTAAGAAGTTGGAGGACGTTCTCAGCATCTGGGTAATCCAACACCCAACCACCTTGCCAGAATTGAAGCTGACCCTTGCGGGCCTTCTCTAAAAAGGCAGGGAAGGTGTTGATGACAACTTCAACCTTGATGCCTAGGCTTCGAAGTTCCTGCTGGATGTATTCTCCCATCTGGCGACGGCGAGTATCTGAGCCACGAATATCAAACTTTAGTGGAGCAAGGCCTTTGCCGTCTGGATAACCGGCTTTTTTAAGATATTCTTTTGCAAGAGCAAGATCGTATTTATAAGGAAGTTCTGCTGCTGGAGAGTAACCTGGGACTCCTGGAGGATAAATGGAATTGGATTTTTGACCAACATTGTAAGTAAAGAGTTCGATGTATTTTTCAATATTTACACCATAAGCAATGGCCTTTCTGAGATTAAGATTTTTACCGACGACGGTATCTTTCATGTTGAAGGCGATCCACCAGTAAATCAAGGTAGGAGAAGCTTGAAGGACAATTTCATCTTTAATGATTTCGGGTTTTAGTTTTCCTACAGGAGTAAGAGCAACATGGTAATGATCTTTCGTAAGATTAATCATATCAATTTTCTTTTTCAAGAAATTGAGCCAGTCCGTTTGGGCTTCTTTAATAACGACTAAGCGAACTTTATCCATGAATGGGAGTTTCGCTCCAGAATCTTTTAATAGACCATTTTCGCGAGACCAACGGTCGCCTTCAGTGGGGTAGACGCTTGTACTGTATGAATCATTTTTTTTAAGATCAACACCTTGAATCGAATTATAGTTAGTGATGAAGTAGGCGCCAGTGCCAATTGGCTTGGTGGAAAAATCGTTTTTTGCCGCCTTAATAGATTCCTCAGGAATTGGAGAAGTAAAAGTCATCGCCATAGCATAAAGAAGTTGTGGGTATGGATACTTAAGTTGGATGACAAAGGTTTGATCATCAGGAGCACTTAATCCTTCAACAGGCTCAGAGAAAAACAGGTTAAGATCGGTTTGAACTTTCTCTCTCCATTCGTTCAGGCCTTTAATCTTGCCATCAAAAAGCCAGAGACCGCGGGAGTTGGTTCCCATGAAGGCCAGACGTTTGATTTGATTTACAAAATCTTGCGCCTTAACTTCCCGGCCTTTGGGAACGAGATCAGAGTCATGGTACTTAATGCCTTTTTTTATCTTAAAAGTATAAGTCAGACGATCTTTTGAAATCTGTGGTTGGCCGTCAGCGAGGAGAGGGCGAAGCGAGTAAGGACGCTTTAAATATTCAAACTCATAAAGTGATTCATAGACCTGGGCTACGGGAACATTGCAAATGGTGTCGTAGCAAGCCGCGGGATCAATAGTTGAGATTTCTCCCGCAAGGGAGATTTCAATGGTATCAGTTTTTTTATTTTTGTTAGTACAACCAACTAAGATAAGTAGGGCAAGGAATACAAATTTCACTTAACAGCTCCTTCAATCGCCTTAATCAGTTCCTGAGTCTTGCCAGCATCACCTGAGCCCTGAGCATTGTCTGGCTTACCGCCACCTCTGCCATTTACGATCGGCATGACTTGTTTGAGGACTGCTGAACAATCAATAGCAGTATTGGTTTTATGGGTTTTCATGATGAATGAAACTTTGTCTGCTTCAGCGGCATAGAGAAACAACACGCCTTTCGGAAATTTATCCACAAAGATGTCCCCGAGCTTTCTCATGTTTCCTTGGTCAGCGTTAGGAGCTTTCGCAATTGTTAGAGTGAGACCATCTTTAATAGATTTTTGATCATTGAAAAGATTTTCTGATTCAAAACTTTGAAGTTTATCATTGAGAACTTCGAGTTGTTTATTTTTGTCTTTAACATCGGCAAATAAAGAGGAGATTTTATCGAGCACTCTTTCTTCTTTAACGGCAAAGTTCTTTTCTACTTCAGAAAGAATTTTAGAACGGTTTAAAAGATAATCGATGGCATTAGTAGAAGTGATGGCTTCAATTCTGCGTACGCCTGAGGCCAGTGAAGTTTCGACAATTATTTTAAAGAGTCCAATCTCGCCTGTGTTCTTAACGTGAGTTCCCCCACAAAGCTCACATGAGAAATTACCCATTGTGAGTACACGAACATTATCGCCATATTTTTCGCCGAACAGGGCCATGGCACCTTGTTTTGTGGCCTGATCTTTAGTCATATTCGCCGCTGTTACTGGCAGGGCCGAAGTTACGGCTGCATTGACCAGTTCTTCGACCTTGGCAATTTCTTCAGGCTTTAGTGCTTCATTATGAGTGAAGTCAAAGCGTAAACGATCTGGGCCAACGGATGAACCGGCCTGTTTTACGTGAGTGCCAAGAACTTTAATGAGTGCAGATTGCAGAAGGTGAGTTGCTGAGTGATTTCTTTTTGTCAGTTCTCTTTCTGAAAGATTCAGTTTTATTGTGTATGTTTCACCTACTGAAAGGGCGTCGGCATCTTCTGAAATATGCACATGTAATCCATCGACAGGTTTTTGCGTATCAGAAATGGTGGCAAGTTTTCCTTCTTGCGAGAAAATTTCACCTTGATCACCTAATTGACCTCCACCTTCACCGTAGAAGGGAGTTTTATCAAAGACCAGATAGAACTTTCCATCGATTTCTTCTTTGGCAATAAGTTTGGTATTTGCCGTTACGTCGTCATAACCAGTGAATTTAGTTTCACCGAATTTTTCTTTGATGGTATAAAAAAGCTTAACGTTGTCTTCTTGAACTTTAAATTTTGTTCCGGCCTTAGATTGGGCTTTCTGTTTGGCCATAGCTTCTTCAAAGCCCTTTGTATCAAGCTCGAGGTTTTTTTCACGTAAAATAACTTCAGTTAAATCGAGTGGAAATCCAAAAGTGTCATAAAGTTTAAAGGCAACATCTCCAGAAAATTTCTGACCAGCTTTCACTTTAGTTAATTCTTCATTAATAAGGGCCAAGCCTGTATCAAGCGTCTTTCTGAATTTTTCTTCTTCCAGTTTTAAAAGCTTTTCAGCCAGTGAAGCGTTGGCAGCGTTGTCTGGGTATTCTTGTCCGAGTGATTCAAAGACTGAAGGAACAAGTTTATAAAATGAAAGGTCTTTAAGGCCCATGAGCGATAAATGTCTTACTGCTCGACGAATAATCCTTCTAAGCACATAACCACGGCCATCGTTAGATGGAATCACGCCATCAGTGATTAGCATAGTTGATGAGCGAATGTGATCGGCAACAACTCGGAAGGAAGATTTCACTTCCTCAGATTTATCAGTGTAATAGTTTTTACCCGTGAGTTTACCAATAGCATTCATAATGGGTTCAAAACCATCAGAATCGTAGTTATAGTATTTTCCTTGAAGGACAGCGGCAACTCGCTCAAGTCCGGCACCAGTATCAACCGAAGGCTTAGGAAGGGACTTACGTTTGATTTCCGTTCCTTCCATATATTTTTCATATTGCATGAAAACTAAGTTCCAGATCTCAACATAGCGACCTTCATCATCAATCTCTTGGCATCCAGCTGGAACTCCACTCGATCTTTCCGGGCCATGGTCAAAAAAGATTTCAGTACAAGGTCCACAAGGACCCACGTCGCCCATTTCCCAGAAATTAGATTTATCACCAAGCTTGAAAATCTTATCTAAAGGCACACCCATATCTTTGTGCCAGATGTTCATGGCCTCATCATCTGAGTCATGAACTGTTACTAATAATTTTTCTTTTGGTATTTTTAATTCAACAGTTAAAAGTTCCCACGCAAATTTGATAGCATCTTTTTTGAAGTAATCACCAAAAGAGAAGTTACCCAACATTTCAAAGTAGGTATGGTGACGGGCCGTGAAGCCTACATTTTCTAAATCGTTATGTTTACCACCAGCGCGCACACATTTTTGGATGGTCACAGCTCTTCTGTTTGGAGGAGTTGCTTTACCGGTAAAAAAATCTTTAAACTGGTTCATCCCAGCGTTAGCAAAAAGTATCGTTGGATCATTATGGGGAACAAGACTTGAGGACTTATGTTTCTCGTGACCTTGTTTGATGAAATAGTTAGAAAAAGCATTCCGAATGTCTTGCGTGCGCATAAGATCCCTTTGCAGATTTTAGTCGGCATAGGCTAGCACAGCAAGAACGATGACGCGGAGTATGATCTTAGATGTTAAAGTTAAATGAAGCTGTTTCTACTGCCTGAACTGAAACTTCTTCAGTAACATCAGTCTGTGAAGGCTCTTTTTCTTCGCCAAATGCTCCAACTTCAACATTATGAGCTTCAGCAAGGTAAGCTTCTGTTTGTGCAGGATTAACATCACCTGTGAACTTAAGACGTGTTCCTTCAAGAGGACCGTTTGTCATCGTGATCATATAAGAACCTTGATCTACCTGGTACATCATTCCAGCGTAAATTTCGCCATTTAGATCATATTCAAAAGTATTCCCAGTCATTTCCGAAAAAGCGATATCAATATTAATACCTTGTGGAAGGTTTGCTGAAAGAGTTTCGATAACTCCATTATTTGTAGCAATCGTTCCTGAAAATTCTGTTGCTTTAAGACCATTTTCCCATTTTTTAGGATTCATTACTTCTACTAATTTAAGAGCGAGTGAATCCTGGATGGCTGCCTCAGACGGAGCTTCTTGAGAAATTGAAGAATCGGCTTTTGCTGCAGATTTAGCAGCTACAACAGTATTTATTGGTTTAGAGATTTTGGCCCATTGTGATGTTACTGCAGGAGTCCTACCTTGAGTGACAACACCGAACACTTCATCAAGTCTTTTAAAGTGCTTAGAATCAGACAAATGCGACTCAGAATTGATCATGACGGCATTATAAGTACCAACCATAACCATTAGGCCGAAAGCGAAGAAAGCGATGTTTTTAGTTTTTGTCTTTTTCATTTTGTTCCCCTGTGCCTTATATAAAGCAAGTAGTGGGCCAAAATTAAGGGGGCTAAAGCTGTGAAATGATGAGGGGCAAAGGTAGAGTTATGTACTTCTTTCAGACAGTGTCTAAAACTTAGACACTATGTCTTAATTATTTAGCAATAACTCCAACTATCTGATTAGCATCTATGTGCCTTCCACCAGCTTGTAGCGATTCAAGATTTCCAAGACGGCTACCGTTTTGTAAATCTACATTCTGAATATCTTTTTTGAGAATAGCTTCGTCTTTAGTAAATACAACTTCAATCTGAGCAAACTGAAGAACACGTCCTCCACCAGTTCGTTCTCCCATAACGAGTTTCATGCCTTGTATTTCATAGGCAGCAATGCTTGTGCCTCGTTCTAGCAGAAGTTGATTAATATCTCCACGACCAATGGCAAATGCTGATGAACTCAAGATTAGAGTAATCAGAACGAGCAGGGTTTTCATTGTATTTCTCCTTCAGTCTGTAAAATAAAAGTTTCGGCCAAGTTAACAGTAAAATAAGGGATATCACCCTTGTTGTTTTTATTATCCATGAGAGCTGCAATTTTATTTGCGGCTTCGCGCTGGATATTTTTAATTTCTGCAATCGCTTCTTTAGTCATTGATTCACTCATTGAGTAGAACAAGTTTAAACCTTGTCCCAAGGTTTCAGGTTTGTATAAACGAACTAATTCCGGCAAGTGTGAAGAGGCAACTTTTAAATCAAGCGTAAAATCTTTATCTTTAGCGTGTAAGCGTCCACCTTCTTCAAAAATAAGTTCAAGATTAAGCATGTCCTGAACTTTAATTTCTCCCTGACGTCCAAAAAGCTCCATCACTTCCATTAAGCTCGTACCGTTATGATTGGCAGCTAATTTATATATAAAATAGCGGTGTTGATCTTGTAAGTATGAATTTAGATCAACATCGTAAACTCTCTTTTCTGAGGCAAAAATAAATTGCCCAAAATGTTTCTCTAAATACTCTTTTATAACGGGATCAACTTTCTTTAACAAATCAGTGAGATTCTTTTCTTTTAATAGGTAGCTTGCAAGATTGAGCACTGTATGGGGAGCAATATCACCCTTCTGTTGCCCTAATGAAATTCTTCTAAGTGTAGAGACAGGAATATTAGAGCGAGTAGCAAGAGCGTTTAAACTGACTTGAGAATATTTCTCAAGGTAGTTATTTATCAGCTGCTGAAGCTGAGAAATTAAATCATCTCTTACGACTTCCATTTCCATCTGAACGTCCCCCTAATCAAGAGATATCAAGATCTCTTGAAAGAGAAAAGCATGTCCGTTCACTTGTTAGAATTTCAAAGTTC
>CAMDQH010000019.1 GCA_945905815.1 Bacteriovorax stolpii
ACCATTTCATTTTTTAAACGAATATTGGAAAAAGTTCCGCGAGTCATCACTTCATCATGTCCACGACGAGCACCGTATTGGTTAAAATCAGCAGGTTTTACACCACGGCCCACAAGGTATGCGCCGGCCGGAGTTTCAGGCTTGAATGATCCAGCAGGAGAAATATGATCGGTCGTAATTGAATCACCAAAAAGACCAAGCACATTTGCAGAAACTATATCTGTTACTGCTTCTGGATCTTTTTTCATGCCTTTAAAGTAAGGAGGGTTATTGATGTAAGTAGAATTTGAATCCCAAGCGAATGTTTCGCCTTCTTTAACGGGAACCTTCTGCCAATCTTCGTCACCTTTAAAAACGTCAGAGTAACGAGATTTATACATCGCAGGTGTGATGGACTTTGCCATCACGTCTTGAATTTCTTGAGATGAAGGCCAGATGTCTTTTAAGTAAACGTCCTGACCATTAGAACCTTTGCCAATTGCATCTTTTGAAAGATCAATCTTAACGTTACCAGCAATGGCATAGGCCACAACTAATGGTGGTGATGCGAGGTAATTTGCTTTGGTATCAGGTGAAACGCGTCCTTCAAAGTTTCTGTTTCCAGAAAGAACTGCTGCCACGGCCAGACCACCATCTTTAATCGTTTTAGAAAATTCGGTATTGATTGGGCCAGAGTTTCCAATACAAGTCGTGCAGCCGTAACCAACAAGGTTAAAGCCGATTTTATCTAGCTCACTTTGAAGGCCCGCAGCTTCTAAATAGTCAGTCACAACTTTAGAGCCTGGAGCAAGAGATGTTTTTACCCATGGCTTCACTTTAAGCCCAAGTGCATTGGCTTTTTTGGCCACTAAACCCGCACCAATCAGAACTGATGGATTAGATGTATTGGTACATGAAGTAATTGCCGCAATCATCACGTCCCCATGAGTAAGTGAGAAATCAGCGTGATCTACTTTTTGTTTTTTATTAACGTCATCAGGATTAACTTTAAAACCAGTTTCAGAAGTTAAATCTTTCATAAAACCAGCAGCTAAATCAGTCAGGGCAACTTTATCTTGAGGACGTTTAGGGCCAGCAAGTGAAGGAACAACTGTTCCTAAATCAAGTTCAAGAGAATCAGTATAGATAGGATCTTTAGCATCATTTCTCCAGAAGCCTTGCTCTTTAGCATAAGCTTCAACTAACTGAACGCGCTCTTCTTCACGACCAGAAAAGCGAAGATAATCAATCGTCTTTTCATCCACTGGGAAAAATCCACAAGTAGCACCATATTCAGGTGCCATGTTGGCCACTGTCGCACGGTCAGCAAGAGTCATATCTTTTAGACCAGGGCCGTAGAATTCTACAAATTTATCTACCACACCTTTTTTACGAAGCATTTGAGTAACAGTTAACACGAGATCGGTTGCTGTGACGCCTTCTTTAGTCTTACCAATAAATTTAAAACCAATGACTTCTGGAATAAGCATAGTAACGGCCTGGCCAAGCATCGCTGCTTCAGCTTCGATACCACCAACACCCCAACCAAGAACTGAAAGTCCATTGATCATGGTTGTGTGTGAATCTGTACCTACACATGTATCACAGTAAGCAATTGTTTTGCCGTCCTCTTCTTTTGTCCAAACAGTTTGGGCCAGATACTCAAGATTTACTTGGTGGCAAATCCCTGTACCCGGAGGAACGACGCGAAAGTTTTTAAATGCTTTTTGACCCCATTTAAGGAAGTTGTATCTTTCAGCATTTCTTTCGTATTCTAATTTTTTATTTTTCTCGAACGCATCTTTGTCACCGAAGTAATCAACAATCAAAGAGTGATCGATCACAAGATCAACTGGAACCAGAGGATTAATCTTCTGCGGATTTCCACCCACGGCCTTCATGGCGTCTCTCATCGCTGCTAAATCTACGACTGCCGGAACACCGGTAAAATCCTGCATAAGTACGCGGGCCGGATAGTAATTAATTTCGCGTGTTGATTGTTTATTTTTTGTCCACTCCCCCATCGCTTTGATGTCATCACCGTAAACAGTAAAACCATCTTCATTTCGAAGTAAGTTTTCCATCAAAACTTTAAGTGAGTAAGGAAGATTATCCACGTCACCAACACCAGCAGCTTGCGCCACCTTGAGTGAGAAATAATCGTAAGATTTGTTACCGACTTTAAGGGTCCGGCGAGTTTTAAAAGAATCTAGTCTTTTCTCTGACACTTTGATCTCCCCTGTGGGTGAAAAATTAATAACTTATTCTAGCGCTCTTATGGGATTCAGACAAAGGGAAAGGCCTTGAAATTTGAAGGCAATACCAAAGCGGCACCGTCAGGGATTGTTGATTTAAAACTATTTCAAATTTACCCGAAAAGACTATTACGAAGGCGGTTTTATGACGAATGCTGAATTTTGTGTGACTCGAGAAAAGCACCTGGACCATATGGTAAAAGTTGTACCCTTTATCGTGTGCGCCTATGCCATTCAATGTTATTTTATTTCCAAAGTTGATACTGTGGACATTGCCGCAAATGGATTGTTTTTTCTTGGTGGATGCTTGGTGTTTATGATTATGGGTTTCATTATCTACGATTTGACTCACACTGTAACATTTGAAAATGAGAAATTTACCATTGAAGTTAAATGGCTTAAATACTCTAAAACCTTCACCTACTTCGATATTACCAATGTTGAAATTTCTGAGGCCGGTCAAAGTTTTGCGACACTGACTCTGACTACAAAAGATGGAAAAAAAATGGGATTCTACTTTGTGGATGAAGCAGATAAAATCAAGACATGGTTAGAACAAAAAAGGATTCCACAATTACGATCCGCGGCTTAATCGTTTTCTTTTTTTGCCCCACTATGCATAAAGGCCGAGACTTTTAACAGGTTCAATTAAGATTCTTTTTTCAAATAATCTTAAAAAAAACAAAATCCACTCTTTAAAGATTAAGCGCTCTATTCTCGCTTGCAATCAAACAGGCCTCTTTAAAAGCTTCAGCATAAGTAGGATGAGCATGAGAAGTACGGCCAATGTCTTCGGCCGAAGCTCTGAATTCCATCGCTACAACTGCCTCAGCAATTAAATCAGCAACTCTAGGGCCAATCATATGAACACCAAGGATTTCATCGGTAGTTTTATCGGCCAGAACTTTAATAAACCCATCTTTTTCATTGGAAGCTTTAGCTCTTCCAGAAGCAAGAAATGGAAATTTCCCTACCTTATACTGAACACCTTTTTGCTTGAGTTCCTGTTCAGTAGCACCTACTGCGGAGACTTCTGGCCAAGTATAAACAACTCCAGGGATAAGATTGTAATTAATATGAGGTTTTTGTCCGGCGATGATCTCGGCCACAAATACGCCCTCTTCTTCGGCCTTATGAGCAAGCATGGCTCCGCGAACAACATCACCAATGGCATAAATGTTTGGAACAGCTGTTTGCAAGTGATCAGTTACAGCAATACGTCCACGCTCATCAACTTTAAGACCTGCATTTTCAAGTCCAAGGTTATCTGTATAAGGTCTACGTCCAACGGCCACTAGAACATAGTCACCCTTGAGTTCAATTTCTTCATTTGTAGTCTTGCTTTTTGCTTTAACAATGACTTCGTTTTTATTACGAACAACGGAAGTCACTCCGTGACCGAGGTGAAAATCAACGCCATCTTTTTTAAGAACTTTGTGCAATTCTTTACCAAGATCTAGATCCATCATTGAGATAACTGAATCAGCGTATTCAACAACAGATACTTTAGATCCTAAACGCTTAAAGACTGATCCAAGCTCAAGACCAATCACTCCACCACCAATAACAATAAAATGCTCTGGGACAACTTGTAACTTCAACGCTTCAGTTGAAGTAATAATTCGTTCCTTATCAACAACAACACCAGGAAGAGATGAAGGTTTAGAACCTGTGGCGATAATAATATTTTTGCCTTGAATTTCCAGCGGGCCTTTTTCGCCTTTAATGATAATGGTATTTTTATCTTTAAAAGATCCATGTCCTTCAAAGACAGTGATCTTGTTTTTCTTCATTAAGAAAGCAACACCGCCGGCCATATCGCTTACAACTTTTGCAACACGATCACTCATTTTCTTAACGTTAAGCTTAACATCTTTAACTTCAATCCCATGAACGTCATGCGAATGAATAGTTTCAAAATAGCGTTCAGAAGAATCAAGCCAGGTCTTGGACGGAATACAACCTACGTTTCCACAAGTGCCACCTAAGGTTTTGTAGCGTTCAATGATTGCTACTTTCATTTTAAGTTGAGAAGCACGAATGGCAGCAATATATCCGCCTGGGCCTGAACCAATAACGACTAAATCAAATTGTTCCATAATCAAATATCCTTCAAATGATGCGGTTTACTTCCGCCGGCGGAAGTGAATCTTAAGCACTAAAGATCAAGCAACATACGTGAAGGATCCTCAAGCATTTCTTTCACCGCTTTAAGAAAAGACACTGACTCACGGCCATCAATAATACGGTGATCATAAGAGAGGGCCAAATACATAATTGGACGAATAACGACCTGACCATTCACAGCAACCGGACGATCAACAATATTATGCATTCCGAGAATAGCAGACTGAGGAATATTAATAATCGGTGTTGAAAGCATTGAACCGAAAGTTCCACCATTTGTTATCGTGAATGTTCCGTTCTGCATTTCATCAATAGTAAGTTTTCCGTCACGAGCACGTGTAGCAAGTTCAATTATTCTTAATTCAATTTGTGCCAAGCTCATAGATTCCGCATTTCGAATAACCGGAACAACTAAACCACGCGGAGTAGAAACAGCAACCCCAACGTCCGCGTAATTATGATAAACGATTTCAGTTCCATCAATCATTCCGTTTACGGCCGGAAATTGTTTTAAGGCCGTTGTACAAGCTTTTGTAAAAAAGCTCATGAACCCCAAGCCAACACCATGTTTTTCTTTGAAAGCATCTTTATATTTTTTACGAATTTCCATAACGGCACTCATGTCAACTTCATTAAAAGTAGTGAGCATGGCCGTCGTGTTTTTAGCAGTCACTAAACGGCTTGCAATCGTTTTACGAAGACCTGACATTTTTTCTCGTCTAACTTCGCGAGAAAAAGATGCTGCCATTGTTTGGTGAGCAAGAGATTTAAGATCCGAAGCAACTGGCGTTGGTGCAGACGAAGCACTCATGGCATCAGCTTTAGTAATCCTTCCATCTTTTCCAGATCCCTGAACCCCAGAAGCATCTACGCCCTTCTCAGAAAGAATCTTAGATGCTGCCGGAGAAGGAAAGTTTTTATCAGTAGAAGTTTGAATAGGTGCAGACTCAACAGGTTTAGAGACAGCTGCTGGCACCGCAGCTGCTGCACCTGCAGAAGCCGTTTCATCTACTTCAGCCACTTTTGTTCCGATAGCAACAGTCTCGCCTTCTTTTATTAATATTTTTAATTTCCCTGCTTTGGGGGCAGAAATTTCAAGTGTCGCCTTATCCGATTCAATCGAACAAATGGCTTCATCAAGTTTGACAATATCGCCGTCTTTCTTTAACCAGCTGGCAATTGTAACTTCTGAAATAGACTCACCAACAGTAGGAATCTTAACATCAACCATAAAACTATCCTTTCTTATACTTCTTAAACTGATTCAATTTTTTCTGCAAACGCACCATTCACAATCTTAGATTGTTCGGCAGCATGCACACTGGCGTATCCAGTTGCAGGAGATGCCGAAGATTTACGAGCAAGAAGTTTAAAATCATCAAACTGCACGTAACGACGAAGGAATGTAAAAGCACCCATGTTTTTAGGCTCTTCTTGTACCCAAACTTTTTCAGCACCCTTGTATTTTTCAAGTAGCTTCCAGCTTTGCTCTTCAGGCATGGGATATATTTGTTCAAGGCGAACAATCGCAACATCTTTGCGTTTATCTTTTTGCTGTTTAGCTTTTAGATCATAATAAATTTTACCGGTACACATAAGTAAACGTTTAACGTCTTTAGCATTTACTGATGGATCGTCGATAATTTCTTGAAAACCACTTTCGGTGAAATCTTTCAATTTAGAAACACACTCTGGGTGTCTGAGAAGAGATTTTGGCGTAAAAATAATGAGTGGTTTTCTAAAATCCCATTTAACCTGACGTCGAAGGATATGAAAAATATTTGCTGGTGTTGTAAGGTTAGCGACAACCATATTCCATTCAGCAGCGAGCTGAAGAAATCTTTCTGGACGAGCGTTTGAGTGCTCAGGGCCTTGTCCTTCGTATCCATGCGGAAGCATCATAACAATACCTGTTTGGCGCTGCCATTTTGATTCACCAGAAGCAATAAACTGATCAATAATTGTTTGAGCGCCATTGGCGAAATCACCAAATTGAGCTTCCCAAATATTAAGAGAACTTGGAGAACCTAGAGAATAACCGTACTCAAATCCAAGAACGGCATATTCAGAGAGAAGTGAGTTATAAATTCTATATTCGCCTTGATTATCTGAAACTTTATTCAAAAACAAATGACGGGTGTTATTGATCTCATCCACGACTCCAGCATGACGATGAGAAAAAGTCCCACGAATACAATCCTGTCCGGACATACGGACTGAAATACCCTCTTGAAGAAGAGATCCATAGGCCATTAATTCACCCATTGCCCAGTCAAAATTATCATCGGCCCAGCGTTTTTGTCTTTCTTCAAGAAGCTTCTCAATTTTTTGAATCGGCTTAAAATTAGCGGGTAAAGTTGTCAGGGCCTTAAGGTTTTTCTCCAAAACGTCTTTTGAAACTGCAGTTTTTGGAGAATAATCAAAATCCTTCGGACTTGATCTACGAAAAGCTTCCCATTGCTCTTCCGGTTTCTGATAGAGATAAGGAAGTGGCTTCTGCTTAACCATGTTAAAGCGATCTTGAAGAATATTTTTAAATTGCTCTTCCATTTGAACCGCAAGTTGCGCTTCAATTTGCTTACCTTCAATTAATTTATCTTTATACACTTCCCGAGGATTGGCGTGCTTTGAAATCAAATTATAAAAAGACGGTTGAGTGAATCTAGGCTCGTCAGATTCATTATGGCCATGCTTACGATAGCAAACCATATCGATGAAAATATCTTTTTGAAACTTTGCTCTGAATTCAGATGCTAGCTCAACTGCATAAACAACGGCTTCCGCATCATCACCGTTGACGTGAAGAATTGGTGTATCAAGAACTCTTGCGACTGATGTGGAATAAATAGAAGACCTGGCATCATCAAAGTCTGTTGTAAAACCAATTTGGTTATTGATGACAAAGTGAATTGCGCCACCAACATTATATCCTTTAAGGCCCGACATTTGGACTGTTTCATAACAAATCCCTTGTCCAGCAACAGCAGCATCCCCATGAATAATGATTGGTAAAATCTTATTCGAATTTTCTTTATAAAGAGTATCTCCCTGAGCTCGCGAGTACCCCAAGACCACAGCGCTTACTGCTTCAAGGTGAGATGGATTAGGCATAAGTTTTAAATAAACTTTTTGCCCACCTGGAGTAGAGATATGAGAAGAGTAACCCATGTGATATTTAACATCCCCGTCTCCCATCGTAAGATCTGGAGTGGCCTGGCCTTCAAATTCATTAAAAATGTATTCGTACGTTTTGCCCATAATGTTGGCAAGAATATTAAGACGACCACGATGGGCCATACCGATCACAACTTCTTCAACTCCTAACGATGCTGATACATTGATGATTGCGTCCAAAGCTGGAATCGTATTTTCTCCACCTTCAAGTGAAAATCTTTTTTGTCCAACATATTTCGTATGAAGAAAATTTTCAAAAGCCACGGCTTCATTAAGCTTAGATAAAATCCTCTTTTTCTTTTCAATTGAAAAATTTCTATCTTTGGCCGTACTTTCAAATTTGGTTTGAAACCACTGAAGTACCTCGACATCGTTAATGTGCATAAATTCTGCACCGATAGTCCCACAGTAAATCGCCCGTAAATGAGCAATAATATCTTTTAACTTGGCATTTGTTTTTCCTACAGATTCACCAATAGCAAATGTTTCTTCGAGGTCTGCATTGGTAAGAGCGAAATCTTCCAGGTCCAGATGAGGAAAACGATTTTTTCTTTCACGAATGGGATTGGTAACCGAAATCAAGTGTCCGCGAGCTCGGTAGGCCTCAATCAATCGATACACTTTAAATTCTTTCCCCAGATTTGAAGAAGCAACAGCAGAAGCATCACCTAAAACTTGCGACTGACTTAAAGCAAATTCAACACCTTTAAAAAATTGTCTCCATGAAGAATCCACTGATTCAGGATTTCTCCGATAGTCGGTGTAGAGTCCATCGATATAAGTGTTATCGGATGATGAAACGTAAGAATAGTCTTGCGGCAGTGGCATAATAAGCTCTGATTTTTGAGGTTAACCTATGAATAATATTATAGATCAAAGCTTGAGATAGTGAAAATATTAATCCAAGGAATAATACCGTATTTTTTTAATCAGGAACAAGTCAGTGCTGCGGATCGTTAAGGAAGTTCTCTTGAAATTACTTTAAAATTTTTCTGAACACAGCTGACATAAAAGGAATTTAATTCTGTCGTCTTAAACGCTCAGAAATATTACGGAAGTTTTTACGGACACATGTTTGAAAGCTTTAAGAGTAAGTCTGGCCTTAATTGAAACAGCTAGGAAGCTCGAGTCTTGTTTCGCGTTTGATCTTCAAAAAATTAGAATCAATGCAACTCGTAAAAATGGGGGTCGTTTGCTTGCCTGCCCAGACGCAAGTCTTTTAAGACACTGCTGCCTCGGTCGTCATATGAATCAATAGGAGTGCGAAAAATATCAAAAAGCATGCTCTTAATTTCATTCCATATCCTGATGATTTTCTTCCTGCCAAACAGAGATTTCTTCCGGAGTATAATAAAACCGCTGTTTAATTTTTAATTGCTTAGGAGTAAGCAACTGATAAATCCAAAAGCGGTAACCTTTAATCCCTTCTGAAAGGCCTTTTTGCATGGCCTTAAGATCAGTCTTCCTTTCATATCTTGCCCGAAAATTTCTATCAGTTAAGTATTTTATTGCATGAGCGGCAATTTTCCCAGAAGACCACCCTTCATAATCTTTTACATGCTCTAGCTCATGAACAAGAATCCCTTGAAGCGAATTCATATCAGGTGGACAAGCAAGCAAACGAACATTTAACTGGACCTCATATACTCTCTTTTGAGATTTCTTCAAAAGAGTTTTCATATCAGGCCGTGCCTGCAAAAAATACGCATCAGATTTAAATGTTGTAACTTTTATTTTTGTTTTTTCAAGTTCTGGAAAATATTTCTGATGAGTTTCAATTAACAGAGAATTAAAAGTTTCAAGAGATATGGCCGGTGCACAGTTTTCTGCGTACGCAAAAGAGGTACAAAAAGTCAGGATGATGAGTGCTTTAAAAAGGTACATAGAACTATATTAATGCCACATCCCCTACCTGTTGGGACCTCTGGAAAAACTTACATTCCCGCCTAAAGATTAGACAAAAATGTCTTCACCCCTTGAATCACTTTCATCGGAATCTCATGTCCTCCATCAAAAACATCCAAATGCCCTTGGAAATTGAGCGCTTTTAATTTTTCTTCCAATAATTGGGCCCCTTTGAGAGGCAAAATCGGGTCCTTGGTTCCATGAGATTGATAAAATGGAATCCCCTTGGCGGTCTTGGGATACCTCTCTTCGGCCAGAAGATTGCCTGACAAAAGCACCAGTCCCGCAAGTGGCAGGTCTGGAATCAACGCCAGATGCGATACACACATTGCCCCCTGAGAAAAGCCACCCAGGATAATTTTTTTATGTTTCTTCGAAAGATCCCGAACGTAAAGTTCAAGCTGTTTTAAAGTCAGATCAAACTCAGGCGGAATACTGTTGGCCATATTCCTGAACTCTCCTGTTCGAATAGCGCGGTCCAAAGCTTCCATATCAATCGAAAACCACGCCCGCCCCTCATAATACCCCATCGGTAGTGGTAAAATACCATTCGGAAAATACCAATTATAACTTCCGTTATCCCACATCTCCCAAAGAGGAAAAAGGTCTTGCATATTGGCGCCATAGCCATGCAGAAAAACGATAGCTGTTTCAGCATTCGCATTTTCGATACAAAGACTTTCTATTCCAACAATATTTTTAACGAGGGGTTTCATGGAGTCATCCTTGGTTTATGGATGATCCTATTTTCTTTTTTTTGCAGTGAAGTCGGCAAGTATCTTTTTGATCATTAACACTTCTTGTTTCAGATCCGGGTGTTTAGCATTTATACGAACGAGTAATTGGTTAACTTGATGGTCCATAAGTTTCATGTCGCCAAGCAGCTCACTTAAAATATCAGTTTTAAACTCAGCGACTGATACTCTCACATCTGCATCAAACTCTGCTTTTCTCGCTTTCTCTCTTAATTGAACTATTTCTTCGCTCTCAAGATCATAATGACCTTCAACCACTTGCTGAGGTTGTGACTTAAGAGCGGTAGCTCCTGCAGAACGAGGAGCTTGAGACCCTGGGGCCGCAGGTCGGCCAAGTTGTTGAGCTGTACGCGCATCATCTAGTTTTTTAACTTGTCCCATTGGTTGTGGAGCTGCAGGCGCACCTGGAGGGCGAGTTGGTCTCGGCTTAACTCCGCTATCTTGCATCTGGAATTCCAGATCAACGTCCTGATGGACGGCGTCGTTTTTCTTCTTTTTCATCTCGTCTTCGTCTTCGAATTCGAGGTCTAGATCATCTAGTGCCATTAGTTTACATTCCTTTCCTTAGTAGTCTTATCGGTTTTCCATTTAGTAACTTGAGTCATTCTGTAAAGTTTCTCGATTAAGCTTCTAATATCTGTTAAGCTTTGCCAGAAAATGGACGATAAGCTGTCAGATTTATAGAAAGATTATATTTGGAGGAGCCCCATGTCGGGACCTGATGAGGATGATAAACCAACCGTAGTGTTGGATCTTAACCTTCTAAAAAAACAAAAGTTGATGCAGGAAGAAGACCTGGCCAACATGGCCACAGAGCTGGAGTTCAATACAGCTCCAGAATCAGAGAGTTCAGAAGATTTTGCTGAACAATTTTTAGAGCAAAGAAGCAAAGCAGCTCCTTCAATCGCGGGAAAATCCGCGGCCAGACAGGAAGCTAGTTTCCCTGTTATCCTTTTTGATTTTACGAGTGATTTTTTCCAGAAGTCACAAGCCCAGTTCCCTAAGGGATTTTCTTATACCATTGTTAAAACGCTTGCGGATCTTAACCAATGTTTAAGATCAAAAGATTTTCAAATTGTTATATTTAATTATGATGGAAATCCCAAGGCAGTGAATCAACTCTGTGCCCAGATCAAGGCCAAGAAACCAGCGACTAAAACAATGATTATGGCGAAAGCGATATCACCAGAAAAAGCTGTGGCCCACGCTAAAACGGCTTCAGGCGCTGCTAGTTATTATCAATATCCATTAGAGGCATCGAAGATAGAAAAAGAATTAAAAAAACTGAAGGCACTGGCAAAATAAGTTTCAAAAAAAAAAGCCATCGCGGTCAAGACGATGGCTTCTTTATAAGATCTGGGAGGAAATCATGGTTAAATGATTTTCGGACCCATCATTTACGAATTCCTGATTCTCGTCAACACTCCAAAGCTCTTTTTTTTTAACACTCAATCCCATCAAGATGTTAGAAAACATCACTTGACGGGCCATGTCTGGTTTTTAATCATTAACTGATGAAAAACAAGCATCTTGCTAAACTTATTTTATTTACCATGCTTTCCCTGCCTTCCTTCGCTCAAGAGTGGGGCCGAGATTTCGAAGTGCTTACCCCCAGAGAAAATATTTATCAGTTGGATGAAGGCACCTACCAGAAAAAAATAAATGAAGGTAGAAAGATTGCCTTATTCTACCCTGTTGTTGTTAGTGATTTGTTAATCCCCTATCAACCTGTAAAAGCCTTTTTTGAAAGTGATCCAAATGATCCCGTTCGAAAAGTTCTGTATAATCTGGCACGAGTTGTTTCCCCATTTAAATCAATGGATGATGTTTTTAAATGGCTTGGTCTCCATGAATTTCCGCGAACAGTACAAAGTGAAACACCAAATGCGTTCCCTGTTCTAACAAATCAAGAAACAGAACTTGCAATGGGTGCAACGATATTTCATACCGACAATGGAGAAGCACTTACTTTTGGCTGTGCGGCCTGCCACTCGGCAGATTTATTTGGAGTAAAAGTTCTAGGTCTTACAAATCGTTTTCCACGCGCTAATGAAATTTTCAGACAAGGTCAGGCCCTTGCTCCTTATATTAATTCATTTCTTTTCAAGGATCTGTTGAAGTCTACGGAAGGTGAAAGGCAGATGCTGCTTAAACTAAAATCCACAGTGAAATGGATTGGAACTAAAAAACCGACAGTACTTGGACTCGATACAAGTCTTGCGCAAGTGGCACTCTCTCTTGCAAAAAGAGAGCAAGACCCATACGCCACAAAAACTGAAAAATCGGCAAAATCACCACGTCCAAATAAATTATCCGAAATGATTGCTGACTCAAAACCAGCGGTATGGTGGAACGTAAAGCATAAAAACCGTTGGCTCTCAGATGGATCTATCGTTTCAGGAAATCCAGTGCATACAAATTTTCTTTGGAATGAAATTGGAAGAGGAACTGATTTAAAAAAATTAGAAACATGGATGAAAGATAATCAAAATCAAATAGAAGCTTTAACAGCTGCAGTGTTTGCTTCGAAGCCTCCGCGGTATGAAAAGTTTTTTGGTGTAGATTCCATTGATATTGAGAAAGCAAAGCGCGGGCAAAAGCATTTTGTACAATCATGCCAGAAATGCCATGGAGCTTACGAAAAGGGCTGGGACCAACCGCAGGCCTTAAAATTATCTGACGTTAAACTCATGCAAAACTTTAAAGTCACTTACCATAAAAAAACCCCGGTTATAGATGTAGGAACAGACCCTGGTCGCTACTTGGGCATGAAAGAATTTGCAGATGATCTCAATCGTCTTCAAATCTCAAAAGATATCAAGACTGTTGTCGAGCCTCAGAAAGGTTATGTGCCACCCCCACTTGAGGGTATCTGGTCTCGCTGGCCATATTTTCACAATAACTCTATTCCGAACTTATGTGCTCTCTTAACGGTCAATACTTTACGACCAAAAACTTACGTGGCCGGACAAGCAATCAATAAACAAACCGATTTTGATCAGGAATGTGTAGGATACCCCATTGGTGATAAAGCGCCTGAAGCATGGAAGAATGATAAAGATTATTTTTACGACACTCAACTTGAGGGTCTATCAAACTCAGGACACGACGTGAAAATATTCATCAAGGAAGGCAAAGAAATTTATACTCCTTTAGAAAAATCGGAGCTGATAGAGTTCTTGAAAACACTTTAGTTACTCGCCGTAGACGACAACGGTGGCAGAAGTTTTGCTTTTGCCCCATCTAGAAATTTTCAAAAACTGATCTTCAGGAATGGGAATGTGG
Source organism: Bacteriovorax stolpii (assembly GCA_945905815.1). GTDB lineage: Bacteria > Bdellovibrionota > Bacteriovoracia > Bacteriovoracales > Bacteriovoracaceae > Peredibacter. Next base: position 13,481 of record CAMDQH010000019.1, read on the forward strand.
ACGCGACTTATAACGCCTTCATGCTCGACTTCCTGATCCGGGTCATGAATGAAAACGAAACCATCATCATAGGCCGTAACTGTAACCCAGTGAGGAACATGGTTATGATCAAAGTGATAAGTGGTAATCAAAACAATCGGCACTCCACCTTTTTTCAAAATCTCTTTTAAATCCTCGAGAGTCAGCCGCTTTTTATGGATCTTAATATTCGTTTCTTCGATTTTTTTGACAAAATCTTTATGAACGAGCTCGATAATTTTCTTTTTCTCCAAGCTTCTGACAGAATTTAAAAACATAGGGGAAGTCTGAGAAAGAAAAATTTCTGATCTATACCCTCTTCTCCAGGCCGAAAGCGCAAGCCCATGTGGCCCACAGCCGCCATGGCCAGAAGTCATAAAAATAGTCGTGGCCTCTCGCCAGATCTGTAATTCATTTGAAAGAGACATATCGCACTTAGGATTAAAAGTTCGCATCGCCATCATGAGGCAAGATGACCCACAGGTAAAATCAGTTCCCTGTTGGTGGTAGGGAATATCTAAACGTGGTGTCTTCTTGAGAGTTCGTATTCTCTTCTCAAAGCAAAGCGCGGTTGACCCATCATCGTAGTAATCCTCTTTCTGAGTGAATTTTACATAACCTAGTTTTTTATAAAGATTAATTGCACCCTTATTATCGGCCTTAACTTCTAAACGAAGATGGGCACAATCCTTATCCTCAGCAGTTCGCTCTTCAAGCTCAGTCATGAGCTTAGTGGCCAGACCATGGCCCTGAAATTCCTTTAAGGTGCAAATGGAATAAAGTCTGGCAAGACTAGTTCCACGGTTTATAAGAACTAGCCCGTACCCAACTACCCTGGTCTGGTATTCCAACACAAGCATGATTGATCGTGCATGCTTAATCATCCAGTGAAAACTACGCCTGCTCATCTGATCGTAGCTAAAACAAGCGTTCTCTACCTCGACAAGCTGCCCCAGATCAGTCAATTTTACTTTTCTAATTTTTACTTTCGTAGGGTCAATGACCCCCTTGAAGATGCGTTCCATTCTGATATTGTACATAAATACAAACAACTTGGAAGGCACGTGGCCAAAATTATTGTCATCGTCGAGAAACTTAAGGACTGGAACTCTTACTATCCCGTTGAACAACTTATGACCCCGCAAGATTACCTTGTTAATTGGGACGAGAGTCTTTATTCATCTAAAATTTCCGATGGCAGAATTAAAATTATTAATCTGTGCCGTAACTATAAGTACCAGAGTAACGGTTACTACTGCTCACTTCTTGCAGAGGCCCGTGGTCATTCGGTGATTCCTTCAATTAAAGCAATTAATGATCTTAGTAAATCTTTTCTCTATTCATTGCAAACTGAAGATCTGGATCTGGCACTTCAAAAAGCGCTTAAAAATCAGAACTCCGCAGTCCCATTCACAATCACCATTTACTTTGGGAAAACAGAAAAGGAACCACTTCAAGATGTGGCACGACAGATCTTTGATCTTTTTGCTGCCCCAATTCTTCACGTGGACTTCATATGGGATAAAAAGTGGGAAATTAAAGCAATTCGAACGGGTAGCCTAAATGCTCTTACCCCGGCCGATGAGGATAAGTTTGCTGGCTCATTAGATGAATACTCTGCAAAAATCTGGCGTAAACCAAAAACCAAGAAAAAATACCGGTATGATTTGGCCATTTTACACAATCCGTCCGAAGCTATGCCCCCATCGGATAGAAAAGCACTGGCCAATTTCATTAGGGCCGGAAAAGACAGCGACGTTTTAGTAGAACTAATCGAGAAGAAAGATTACTCGCGGATTGCTGAATTTGATGCACTATTCATTCGAGAAACAACAGCTATAAATCATCACACTTACCGTTTTGCAAAAAAAGCTGAAGCCGAGGGCCTCATTGTCATAGACGATCCCATGTCGATTTTAAGATGTACGAATAAAATCTACATGCATAACTTACTCCAATCAAACAATATTAACACACCCAAGACACTCGTCATAAGTAACAATGCAGAACAGCTCAAAGAAGCAGTAGATGAGATTGGCTTTCCGATGATCATTAAAATACCTGACGGATCATTCTCTAAAGGTATTTATAAAGTTAAAACTTTGGAGGAAATGAAAAAGATAACTGGAGATCTTTTCAAAAAAACTGCACTCCTTCTGGCACAGGAATATTTCTATACCGATTTTGATTGGCGAATTGGCATACTCAACGACCGCCCCATTTACGCTTGTAAGTACTACATGACTAAAGGTCACTGGCAAATATACAACCATGATAAAAAAGTAAGCACTGGAATTCAGTCCGGCGACTCAGAAACTTTCCCTATTTCAAAAGTTCCAAAACACGTTATTTCAACAGCACTTAAAATGTCTCATCAAATTGGCAACAGTCTCTACGGAGTTGACCTAAAAGAAAAAGATAAGAAAGCATACGTCATTGAAATAAATGATAATCCTAATATTGACGTGGATGTTGAGGACGCAATTGCTGGAATGGACCTCTACCATAACATCATTCATGAATTCGTAAGAAGGATTGAGGCGAATAAATGAAGAAGCCTACAAGAGTTGTTATCGTGGGAGGAACTCACGGCAATGAATGGACTGGAATTCAAATCGTGCGCCACTATCAGGATTATTTAAAAAATAAATTTCCAAAGCTAGTTCTCGAATTTATTTTTGCTAATCCTGTTGCTCATGAAGAAAACTCACGTTTCAAAGATGAAGACTTGAACCGTGCCTTTCAGTATTTAGATGAGAAAAGAACTTCCTATGAACATATTCGTGCTCATGAAATTAAGGCGATTATCGAACGTGAACCTTGCCTGGTATTGGATCTGCACACCACGACTTCTGCTATGGGAAATAGTTTGATCGTTACCAGATACAATTCCCTAAACCTCTCTTTATGCGCCAAGTTGTCGCAGCAATTCCCAGATTGTCGTGTTATTGGGGCCCCGGATCCGAAATTAAAGTTTCTCGCAAGTCAGTCAGAATTTGGGCTCATATTAGAGGTTGGTCCCGTGGCAAATAGCGTTGTAGATGCTGTTCCACTGGAATCAACCCTGGCCTTAATAGAGCAAATTTTAGAGGCAATGAGTGACTCACAGATCGTTAGCGGTAACTGTGTTGAACTGTATGAGGAAACTCAGGATGTTTATTATCCTCAAGGCGAAAAAGGTGAATTAAATGGCTATATTCATTCTGGATTCCAGGGCAAAAACTTCCACCTTTTAAATGGCAAATTTGTCCCTTTTATGACATTTCAAAAAGAGTCAATTGAGATGAAAATTGACGAAGATTTGTATCCAATTTTTATCAACGAAGCTGCATATTACCCTCAGAAATTGGCCTTTACACTGTGCCGAAAAAAATCGATATCCTACTAATGCGGTACATTGTTTTAATGGCACAAAAAGTTGCTGACATCAAATAGCTAAAATAATTCTGATAACATCTTGCGCATATTAAAAAGTTCGATTAAATTTAAAGAACTAAATCAAGAATTACGAATCATCTTTAATATGCACATTGGATGAATCACAAACAAGGGGTCTTTATGTCTAAGTATTTATTTCTAGCTGCTGCTTTAATCGTTCTTGCTGTTGCTTGTAACAAAAAAGAAGAAGTTGCTGCACCTGAAGCTACTACAACTGAACAAGCTGCTCCAGAAGCTGCTCCAACAACTGAAGCTGCTCCAGAAGCTGCTCCAGCTGCAGAAGCTGCTCCAACTGAAGCTCCAGCTGCTGAGTAATTTTGAATTAAAATCAAAATATAAAAGAGGCCTGCTTTCGAGCAGGCCTTTTTTTTGGTTTATATTAACAAAAGACAACTTTAAGTTATTGTAAAGATTAGCAACACCCACTTAACGATTCAACTATTACGGCAGGTCTTCCGATAAGCCATTAACGGCATACAAGGACATTGCATGAAAGTATTATTGATCGCCCTTTGTCTGGTTCCTTCTACCATATTTGCACAAGAGACTCATCGTGAAGCAACTTCAGAGGAACGTAAAATTATTCTACCGGAAAATGAAGAAAAAAAACTAAAAGAACTAGGAATCCAGGAAGCGAGGGAATCTGAGCTCAACATTATGAACGAGGCTTTAATTCGTCAGGCGCACGCCAATGGAAAACTAGATGAGACTCAACTCAAGGGATATATTCAGAAGCTAACCGACCACGGTTTACCTCCAGAAAAGATTAAACAAGAAATTGAAAATTTAAGTCTTAAATATTTTGCGAAACTACAGGTTAACGATCTGGAAAAAGTTCTTAACAGTGAAAAGCAAAAAGAATACGAAGAAAAATTTAATCAATTACAATTAAAAAGCGAAAGCGACAAACTCTCGCACGAAGAGCTAGATAAACAAATATCTCTTTTGGATACGGAAATTTCAAATTCTCAGACAACTAAAGACAATGAAATTAAAATGCTGGCATTCAAAGAATCATTTCTTAAGGCCGCACAGGACAATACTTTTGTGAAACGTCCTATTGTCACAAACAATAAACAATTTACTCCAATTAAAGTGATGGTTCCGAAAGATTTCTCGCTTCAAACATTTACTTTTAAAGACCCTTTATGCCTTTCAAAATCAGAAATACCTTTAAGCTCTCAGCTTAATCAGTTGAATCAACAAATGATATCCATCACAAACAGTGGTGAAAGTAACAAAAAACCGCGCATACACCAAATCTATTTTGCTTGGGGGTGGAACCGAGGTTACCATTCAAATACAGACGTAAAATTTACAACTCCAGATGGTACATTTACAATTCATGACACTCACAGTACTGATCGCCCAAGTCCCTTCGACCCAAAAATATATTTTAATCCCTCTACCATGAGTATTCCTCAATACAACATGGAACTTGGTGTGATGTTTAATGAGAAATGGGGAATGGAACTAAAGCAAGATCACATGAAGTTAGTTTTCGATAACTCTCGGCCATATGAAATTACCGGCGACTATAGTCATCAGGTCGTTATTACGAACGAACATCCAACCAATGAGTGGGATCAACAAATCCCAGTTGATTTCAGCGTTGCAAAGGCAAAAAAAGATGCAACCTGGCTTCAGTTCGAACATTCCGACGGATACAACTATGCTAGTTTGGGTGCCGTCTATAATCAAAATCTCTATCAAACAAAAAAAGAAAACTTTAAAATTGATGGACGCTTCGGGGCCGGCGCAGGACTCATGATTCCAAAAACAAAAGTCATGTTCCATCAAGATCGTCAGTGGAACTGGGAAGGCCTGGATAATAAATTTCATATTGCTGGCGGTGGTGTACACGCCGAAGCCAAACTAAGATTCACATTTTGGAATTCAATATTTCTTCAAGCGGCCACACGTGGCACTTATATAAAAGTTAAAGATGCCCTGGTGGATGGATCAGAATCTCGAATGGAGCATGTACAGCCGATTGCTTCAATTCAATTCATGGGACAAATTGGTTACGTTCATACATTTAAAGCTAAAAATAAAAAAGTTCCAAAATCTTAATTAAAAAATTATAAGAAAAGAATTCAAAGGCTATAAATTAAAAAAGGCCAGCTTTCGCGGGCCCCCATGTTTACAGTTATTTAATTCAGATCAATTAAAGTGCACAAGGTTGGTATTGACCATTTTTCCAACAATCACCTTTAGCACCTGTATCACCTTTAACACCTTGTGAACCTTGAGATCCTGTATCACCTTTAACACCTTGGTTACCTTGAGATCCTGTATCACCTTTAACACCTTGGTTACCTTGAGCACCATCTTGACCGTTTGTTCATATCATCATTTAGCGCATTAGCTAGTGAAAAGAGCTGCCCCAAATCTTTTGAAATCCTCGAGCGGGATAAAAAAGATGGATACACATTTGTTTCTCGTGAATTAAAAGATCTATACTGCAACGAAAGCTTTGAGGGCGATTTCATTAAAATTGTATTAGCAACTGAAGAAGAGGCAATTTCTTTTAATCATGCTAATGAAGAGCTTGTTAAAAAAGCTGCAAACGTTTATCATCACTTAACAATTGCAAGAAATTTTTGGTTAAATGAAATAAAATCAGATTATGTAAAGTCACTTCCGCAATTAATAGTTCGTCTGGACATAACAAACGCTTACTCTTCGGCCAGACATTTTAAAAATGCAGAACAAGAAAAGAACTATAATAATGCCTGGTCAATTCCGGCCGGTCAGACTCCAGGCTTCGTAAAAGAATCAAAGAAATGGGACAAGGAAATCTGGTTCAGCCCAATGAAAAAGATTGAGGCAAGAAAAATGATTGAATCTGATGGATCAAATCCGATTCATGAAAGTCTCATGATTGTTAAAGACCCAATAATTGACTTCAACAAGAATCGTCTCCTATATACAGGTATAAGTATGATTGCTTACCCAACAATGAACAACAGTTCATTTTTAGATCTAGCGATAAAAACTCTAGGACCTATCGCTATTGTATATGGGTTGCTTGCAGCAACGAAGCATATGGATACATGGTTTATGGATAAGTATTATTTCGTTGATACTGCCATGGTGCCCGAAATTATTTATCATGAGTATGCTCATATTGCGATGTCCGACACAATGAAAACAGTACACTCAGTTCCGGTCATAGAAGGTATGGCCGATTATTTTGCATCTCGAATTGCAGATCGACGTCACATGTACAAGAAGCTGAAAAACATTTCAAGCAACAAGGACAAAAACGTTAAAAACAAATCTTTTTACCACCCATACTTAGAAGGTGCGTGGAATGCCACGTCTGACTTTACAGTAAGTCTACTTTGGAAAGGCAAGATCGAATTTGACAAAGTAAATGAACTTAGAGCAAAGAAAGGGCAACCACCAATAGCAAATTACGACGAGATTATTTATCTTACACACTTAGTATTAAATGAAACCTCTGACATTGCGAATGATCTAACAAAGATGTTAATCCAAACGTGTAAAGAAAAGTGTCAGGGCGTTAGGGCTGGAGTAAATACACTGAACAATGTCTTCGAAGCAAAAGGCTTGAATTAAAAAATTTAGATAAAATTATTTTTATAAACATATACTTTTTCATCTCTCAAGTCGCCAACCCGCAGCGGGACGTTTTAGAACTAAACTGTTTTAATCTTCTCCCCAAGCCTTAAGTTAATCTTAAGGCAACTTCCAACTTTCAACTGCAGGTCGAATGGATTCATCCCAATTCTCATCTAACCTTTTAGATGATCATTATTTTGCCAATGAAGTATTAGGTATCGAACGACTTGAGGCACTTGCAACTTCGTTTGCTAAAGAGCTTAAAACGATGTGGCCTTCAGGCAAAGGAATAAATCTTTTGCCCCAAATGAAGAAATCATCCGACGAATTACTGGAAGCATATCTCTATCTCACAAAAAGTATCTCAGGCCAAAACTTAAAGCCCGCTACAGAGTGGTTCTTGGATAATTATCACATCATTGAAGACCAACTAAGAAGTATTAAAAGGGATTTGCCAAAAAACTTTTATGACGAATTACCTAAAATAAGTGAAGGTGCTTTTTCAGGTTACCCGCGTGTTTATGCAATTGCTTACACCTATGTCTTGAAAACGGACTCAAGATTAGACACTGAATCTATTAAAAAATTCGTGAAGACATTTCAAGAAGTAACACCACTAGCGATTGGGGAATTATGGGCAATAGCTATTACGTTTAGGATCTCTCTGATTAAAAGGCTTGGGCCTCTTGTAGAAAGTATTATCTTTGATACTCAAAAAAGAGCTGAGGCCGACTTACTTGCGGATAAACTTTTAGAGCATGCTACGAAAAGAGAAAGTAAGCCCGCACAACTAATTAAAATTTTGGTAGCGGGACTAAACCAACAAGTAAAATCCAATAGACCTTTCTTTGTCCAACTTATCCAACGTCTTCGTGATCAGGATCCAAGTGTGTCTAGTGCTTTTGATCATCTTGAAAAAATGCTCCAATCTTATCAAACAAATGCTAGTGAAATTGTAGGTCAAGAACATTACAGGCAAGCTGCAACTCAGGTGACCATTGGAAATATTATTTCAAGCATGAGGCTCTTATCCAAAATAGACTGGCATGATTTTTTTGAGAGCGTAAGCTTGGTAGACCCAATACTATGCAATGACCCAATAGGTGCTTACGGAAAGATGGATAAGGCCACACGTGACTCTTATCGCAAAGTCATAGAACGTATCGCAAAACATTCCAAGCACTCAGAAATTCAAGTTGCCCAAAAAACGATTGAATGTGCTACCAATCAAATTTCTCATGCCCCTGAGGATTTAAGAAAAAAGCACATAGGCCATTACCTTTTAGATGATGGCGTTTTTGAACTTGAAAGAAAACTAGATTATAAATCTCCACTTGCCGAAAAAATAAGCCGCTTTATTGACGAAGATCCTACCTATATCTATTTCGGGTTTCTATTTTTGCTAATGGTAACTTTTATTTCAATTATATTAAAAATTTTTCAAAGAGCAGATCAAAGCACATTCGAAGTTTATATGATTGTTTTACTTATCACTTTACCAATTAGTGACCTATCTCTATCTGTTTTAAATTTCTCATTAACTCTAATGAGACTTCCAAAGCGGCTACCTCGAATGGAAACTGAAAAAGGGATACAGGAATGTGACTCTTCAATGGTTATTGTCCCATGCCTCCTGACGAGCCACGCCATAGTTCAGGAATTAGTAAATAATCTTGAAGTTCAATTTCTGGCCAATCAGGACCCACATATTTATTTTGCGATTCTCGGGGACTTAGGAGACGCAAAAAATGAAACGACTGATAGAGATAAAGACTTGCTGTATTTAGCAAAAAAAGGGATAGAAGATTTAAACCATCGATATAGTAAAAACCTCAATCCTCGTTTTTATTTTTTCCACCGGGCCAGACTATATAATGCATCAGAAGAAAAGTGGATTTGCTGGGAAAGAAAGCGTGGAAAGATCATTGAATTTAACCGCCTACTCCGCGGTAATACAACAACGAGCTATATAAATAGTGAGATTGATTTTGATTTTCTTAAAAAAATCAAATACGTCATTACTTTGGATGCTGATACACAGTTACCACTACAAAATGCCAGACGCCTAATAGGGACAATTACTCACCCATTGAATTTACCTATCTACGACCCCGAAAAAAATCGGATATGTAAGGGTTACGCAATACTGCAACCTCGTATCAGCGTTTCAATGGTATCCGCCGTAAAGACTCGGTTTGCTCGAATTTTTTCAGGAAATACGGGAATTGATCCCTACACCACCGCCATCTCTGACGTATATCAGGACCTCTTTAATGAAGGAAGTTTCACAGGAAAGGGTCTTTATGTCGTAGATGCATTTGAAAAAGTTATTGGTGAAAGAATTCCAGAAAACTGTGTATTAAGTCATGATCTTTTAGAAGGCAGTTATGCTAGAGTTGGCCTTACAACTGACCTGGAGCTTATTGATGACTATCCCTTAAATTTTGAAATTTTTGCAAAACGAATGCACCGATGGACAAGAGGCGATTGGCAGATTGCCATATGGTTGTTGCCTTGGGTGCCAAATAGTAAAAATCAATGGGTGCGAAACAATTTACCTCTGATAGCTCGTTGGAAAATTTTTGACAACTTACGCAGAAGCCTCCTGACTCCAACGCTTCTGCTTTGGCTACTTTTGAGTTGGACATACTTAAAAGGCAATCCAGTGGCATGGACCCTCGTTATTATTATTGCCATGAGTTTCCCAGTCTACGCTCCTTCAATTAGTGATCTTTTTAGACGACATGAAAGTACTTGGCGTGAACATTTAAAAACCTGCCTTTGGGAAATTGAGAATCGTTTAAAACAAATTTTTATGATGCTCATATTCATGCCATCCATGGCGGTGGATCAGGTTGATGCTATCGTTAGATCATTGTATCGAATGTTGATATCAAAAAAACATCTTCTGGAATGGGTTACTTTCTCGCAGTCTCAATTGCAAAGCCAAGCTGAATTTGGATGGAAAGAACTCCTTACAAATGGTCCCCTTTTTTCTATTGCGACGACATTGCTGCTCTACTTTATTAAACCTTCCTCACTCTACGTTGCTTCACCATTTCTTATTGCATGGGCCCTTTCACCTATTGTGTCAAGATTGACGAAGCAAAGGATAAAACCTAAAGATACGCCACTAGATCAAGAGGAAGTAAAACTTTATCGTCGCTATGCTCGAATAACATGGTGCTTTTTCGAAACTTTTGCAAATGAAGAAAATAATTGGCTTGCACCAGATAATTTTCAAGAAGACCCTGTCCCAGTCGTGGCGAATCGTACGTCTCCTACAAATATTGGACTTCAGTTATTATCAACCCTTTCAGCATTTGACTTAGGTTATATAGGCTTTCGTAAAATGATTGAAATCTTAGAAAAAGTCATTGATTCTCTCGGTAAACTAGAACGAATGAATGGACACTTTTATAACTGGTATAATACCCACGATTTAACTCCGTTAAAACCTCGCTATATCTCATCAGTTGATAGTGGTAATCTGGCGGGCCATTTAATTGTAATAAAACAAGCATGTTTAAAATTAAGTGAAGGGCCTTATGTAAACCCGCATATCTGTCTTGGCCTCAGGGACTGTTTAAATATATTATTGGACCATATTGAAGAGCATCAGAAAAATCCACAGAAAACCCATCAAAGTTCTTTTAAAAAAATAATACTACAGATACATGAGTTGAGTCGTTCATTAGAGAATGCCACTTGTAAAAAAGTTATTGAACAATTGAAAGAAACTGAAAGTTTACTTCATGAACTAATTCCCGAAGAAGATTCAAAGGTCAATAAGTGGATAAAGATCACACTCAACCAAGCATTGTCCTTTCAGGCCGATGAACTAGGATCGCATACAGATTTACCTGAAAGATTGAATAAAATAGCAACGAAGTGTCAGGCCATATATCTTGAAATGGACTTTCACTTCCTGTTTGACGAAGAAAGAAAAATATTCTCGATCGGTTTTAATGCAACTGAAGGAAGAAGAGATGATTCTTACTATGATCTTCTCGCTTCGGAATCCAGACTCACCAGTTTTTTTGCCATCGCGAAAGGAGACGTACCAGATGACCATTGGTTTCGATTGGGTCGCAGCCTTACCAACGTATCAGGGAGTCGTGCACTCATTTCTTGGAGTGCAACCATGTTCGAGTATTTGATGCCCTTACTTGTTATGAGACGTTACGAAGGAACGCTTCTTGATCAAACTTATGATGCTGTTGTTTTAAGACAAATTGAATATGGTGAACAACGCCAGATCCCCTGGGGAGTTTCAGAGTCAGGATACTATGCCAGGGATTTAAATTTTAATTATCAGTATGGCCCATTTGGCATACCAGGGCTTGGCCTTAAAAGGGGATTACGTGATGAATTAGTTGTTTCACCGTACTCTACCATGCTAGCGGCAATGGTAGCACCTCGAAAGGCACTTGCGAATCTGCTTCGATTGGAAAAAATGGATGTTTTAGGAACTTTTGGGTTCTATGAATCTATAGATTATACACCTGGTAGACTTCCTAAAAATAAAAAATCGGTTATTCTAAAATCCTACATGGCCCATCATCAAGGCATGAGTTTAATTTCAATAAATAATTTGTTAAATAAATCAATTATGCAGCGAAGATTTCACGCAGAACCAAGAGTTAAGGCGGTACAACTTTTATTGCAAGAAAGAATCCCGGTCATTCCACAAATTGCCAAACCTCGTGCCGAGGAGACACATATTGAAAGCTTTTCCAGATTCAGTGATACTTTTCACACTCGAATCTATACCGACCCGTCACTATCAACACCGAGAACACAGATCATCTCAAATGGTAACTATTCTCTTATGATGTCGACGGTCGGATCTGGATTTTCAAAATGCGAAGAAAGAATGGTAACGCGTTGGAAAGAAGATTCAACCCTGGATAATTGGGGACAATTTATCTACATTAAAAATATGGAGAGTCAAAAAACCTGGTCGGCAGGATTTCAACCTATAGGAGGTAAACCTAGAAATTATGAAGCTCATTTTTCTGAAAGTAAAATTGAATTTTTCAGACAAGACAATGATGTTTCAACTCATACTGAAGTTATTGTATCTTCTGAGGACAATGTGGAGATGCGGCAGGTCTCTCTTACTAATAATTCTAATCTTACAATCGAGATTGAGGTTACAAGCTATATGGAAGTAACCCTCGCAAAGGCAGCTGATGATGCTGCTCATCCTGCCTTTAGTAACCTTTTTATTCAAACTGAGTTTTGTGCAGAAACTGAATCTCTCCTTGCCAATCGCCGTTTACGTTCAAAAGGTGAGACTGGCATTTGGGGCCTGCATCTATCAACTGTAATAGGTGATGTTGTTGGTAAACTTCAATATGAGACTGATAGAAACCGTTTTCTTGGCCGTGGTAGGAGTATTAAGAATCCTATCGTTATGACCAATGAAATTGAGCTCTCTAATACCGTAGGGGCCGTACTTGATCCCGTTTTTTCTTTAAGGAGGCGTGTACGAATTAAGCCACGTCAAACAGCTCGCATTATTTTTACTACCGGATTAGTTTATACAAGAGAGGAAGCGCTTAGGGTTATTGAGAAATATCATGATCCAAATATTTTCCTACGTCAGACAAATCTGGGCTGGGTAAAAAATCAGATTGAACTTCGCCACTTAAATATTTCAATGGAAAAGGCCCACATTTATCAGCGTCTCGGTGGTCGAATTCTTTATCTAGCCCCCTATCTAAGGGCACAGTCTGAAGTTCTCATCTCCAACATTAAAAATCAATCAGCACTCTGGGCCTATGGTATAAGCGGGGATATACCTATTCTTCTCACACGCATCCAAGATGAAAAAGACATGGAAATGATCAGAGAACTTCTCAGGTGCCATGAATATTTAAGATTAAAAGGGTTGAAAATTGATCTCGTAATCCTAAATGAGCACGCAACAAGCTATATGCAACATTTACAAGATGAACTCATGAGACAAATTCTTATCAGTGGGTTTCATTCACTTCTGGATAAACCAGGAGGTATTTTTATCAGAAGGGCAGATATTATTCCGGCCGAGGATCTGGTATTAATTAAAGCTGTGGCGCGAGTCAGTCTATATGCTAACAAGGGAACGCTTGTAGATCAATTGAGAAGGAGGCCTCTCGAGCAGGAACCACCTCCCCGTTTCATCCCTACTGTCCAAAAGAAAGATTATCCCCATATTCCATTTGTTCGTCCTCAACTAGAATTTTTCAATGGACTGGGTGGTTTTACAGCTGATGGACATGAATATGTAATTACTCTTACAGCTGAACAATGGACTCCAGCTCCATGGATCAACGTCGTGGCCAATAAAAAAGATTTTGGGTTTATTATATCGGAATCAGGACAAGGTTATACTTGGTCACTTAACAGTCGAGAAAATCGACTATCTTCTTGGTCTAATGATCCAGTTACTGATCCTTCTTCAGAAGCAATATATATCCGAGATGAAGAAAGTGGTGCCTTTTGGTCTCCAACTCCCCTTCCTATTAGAGGCCCTCAAAGTTATGTGATAAGACACGGCCAGGGCTACAGCGATTTTTTGCATGATTCACATGGAATTTCACATCATATGAAGGTTTTTGTTCCTTTAAATGATTCTGTAAAAATCATTAAATTAAAATTAAAAAATGTGGGTGATAAGACAAGAAAACTATCCATTACAAGTTACATTGACTGGGTACTAGGTTTTTCAAGAACACATTCCGCACAAACACTAACTACTTTTTGGGATGACAATGCCCATGCTATTTTTGCTAAAAACACTTACAACAACGAGTTTGCCCAAAGGGTCGCATTTCTAACCAGTAGCGAAGACAATAATTCTTTTACCTGTGACAGAAAAGAATTCATCGGCCGAAACGGCAGCATGGCAAATCCCGCCGCACTTAATAGAACAAATTTGGGCAACAAATCCGGAGGTAGATTTGATCCATGTGGCGCAATTCAATCAAGCTTTGACTTGAAACCAAATACTGAAAGAGAAATTATTATTCTTATTGGTCAAGGTGAGAATGAAGAGGAGGCCAGGCACTTATCAGAATTTTATCAAATCTCAGAGAACGCAAACAATGCATTACTTGCAGTAAATAACTATTGGAATGAAACTCTTGGCACACTAACTATTAAAACTCCTGATGCTTCAATGAATATGCTGGTTAATCGCTGGCTTCTTTATCAAACGCTTGCCTGTAGAATTTGGGCACGCACTGCCTTCTACCAATCTGGAGGGGCCTTCGGGTACCGAGATCAATTACAAGATGTAATGGCGATGGTTTATTCTCATCCAGAAATCACGAGGGACCAAATCAAATTGGCAGCATCAAGGCAATTCCACGAGGGTGATGTCCAGCATTGGTGGCATCCACCAACCGGCCGTGGGGTACGGACTCGATTTTCCGATGATTTATTATGGCTTCCCTTTGTTGTAAATTATTACATCGAAGTTACAGGTGATTATTCTATTCTAGATGAAGTCGTTCCCTACATAGAAACGCCCATCCTTGATGAAGGAAATGATGAAACCTATACCCAACCGATCTTTTCAAAAGAAATGGGAACTGTTTTTGAACACTGCTCACGTGCCATAGACAGAAGTCTTAAAGTTGGTGACAACGGTCTTCCTCTCATGGGGTCCGGTGACTGGAACGATGGAATGAGTCGAGTCGGTCATCATGGAAAAGGTGAAAGTGTTTGGCTTGCATGGTTTTTAATAAAAACACTAAGAGGCTTTATACCATTGTGTGATTTTAAAAATGATATTACTCAATCTGAAAAATATATTGTTAATGTAGTAAAACTGAAAAACGCAGTAGAAAACAACGCTTGGGATGGTGAATGGTACCTTCGTGCATTTTTTGATAATGGCGATAAAATGGGCTCTCATTTAAGTGAAGAATGCAAAATTGATTCTATTGCGCAGTCTTGGTCACTCTTATCTGGTGAAGGTAATCAAGAGAGAAGTAAAAAATCCCTTGAATCTGTGAATAAATTTTTAATAGATCGTGATGAAAAAATCATTAAACTTTTTACGCCTCCTTTTGATAAGAGCTCACAAGATCCTGGCTACATTAAAGGTTATCTACCAGGTGTAAGAGAAAATGGCGGCCAGTACACCCATGCTGCTATCTGGACCATGATGGCCTATGCTGCTCTCAAAGATGGTCAAACTGCTACCGAAATCTTTTCGATGATCAATCCAATTAATCGTTCAGCAACACTAACTGGATTACAAAAATACAAAGTTGAACCTTACGTCATTGCGGCAGATATCTATGGTGTTTATCCACATGTTGGGCGGGGCGGATGGAGTTGGTACACTGGATCGGCGAGCTGGATGTATCGAGCGGCTATCGAATCCATCCTGGGATTTAAACTGCATCAAAATAAACTTACTATCCAGCCTTGTATTCCCAAAGAATGGGATAATTTTGAAATCACCTATCATAAAGGGAAAGCACACTTCAAGATTACTGTACTGAATAATAAATCAGAAACCTCAATAGAAGTAGATGGTGTCATGATCGTCGGAAATCAAATTCCGATTCTTAGTGATGACATAGAGCATCAAGTGGTCATCAAGCTGGGTTAATCGACCGATCCTTTGGATTTAAGAGATCTAACTTCTCAAAATTCATTCCCATATTAAATTATGCAGCTATCATTAATATAGATCCGCTATATAACTTCCTCTTAGGACTAATTATGCAACCTTTCAGAAAGCTAAAAAACCAGTTCGGAATAGGATTACTGGAAATCATGGTCGCTATTGGACTTACAGGTGGATTGGCATTGACTATTTCCAAGGTGATGCAAAATTTTCAGCAAGAAGCCAAACAAGTTGAATCAAAAAGAGAAAGTATAAATTTGAAAGGTTTGATACAAGATACTCTAAATAATACTACGGCCTGTCAGTATACATTTTCAGGGGTAACTGCGGCACAGTGGACGAGTTTAGCAGGGAGTTCCACTTATTCTGTTACTCTTCCCAGCGTGAAAGATAAATTGAATGAGATTAAATATTCTACAACCTCGACAGATATTAATCCACTCACTATTAAGAGCTTATCGTTAACCAATTATAATTCAGGTCTTCTTACAGGTGACTTTATCATCCAATCTACTTTTAGAAGATCCTCTACAATAACCCAAGTGGTGAAGCCAATAAAAATTCCCATAAATTTTACGTTCACTGGGACTACATTATCAGCTTGTTCAACAATGGCCTTTGGTGGTGAATGGATGCTTGGAGGTAACGCCGGAACAGTTGCAGGAACTGATTATATCGGAACTTCAGATTCTAAAGATTTTGTTTTTAAAACAAATGCCACCGAAAGAGCGAGATTTACCGTCAGTGGTAATTTGGGGATTGGGACGACGACACCAACTGAAAAGCTTCACGTCTTTGGTGGAAGAGCAATTATAGATGGTTTAACAACTGGCACTCAAACAGTGTTTAAGGTGATGAACAGTAATAGCGGAACAACAAGACTTGGATTTCAAGCAACAACTGACTCAGTCATTGGTTATCAAAGCAAATTGAGAATTGGAGTTGTGGCAGCCGATAATGCCGCACTAACCGTTGATACCATGATGCTTGATAACTCTGGCAACGTCGGGATCGGAACGACAGCGCCTTCAAATCTTCTGTCTCTAGGTGGCCAGACAGCGCGAATTATCGCCATGGAAAGAAATACAACTGCGGCTACAGGAGGGCAGGGATTAACAATAAGTTCAGGCGGAGCAATAGCAGGAACCGCAAATTTGGCAGGAGGAGATTTAACATTAAGATCGGGAATTGCAACAGGTACAGGCTCTTCTGCTATGCGCTTTTTCACAGCAACAGCAGGAGCAACTGCTACAACTGATAGAACAGCAACTGAAAAAATGACGATTCTGGGAAGTGGCAACGTCGGAGTAGGAACAATTGCACCTACTTTGAAAGGACATTTTGTTACAGCTTCAACTAATGACGGAGTCATGATTGAACAAACTGGGACAACCGCTGCTGCCTTAAGACTTAAGCAAACCGGCGGTTCTGGCCATGATTGGGCACTTTTAAGTTTGGGCACAGGAAACTCGCAACTTGAAGGCACAATGGAACTTTATGACTATTCAGGAATAGGGACAGTCATGGGGTTAAATGGAACTGTCGGTAGCGTTGGTATTCGCGGAGCAGCTCCTTCAACGGCGCTTTCAGGAAGTAACGACGAGGTGATGAGAGTTCATGGAAGCGTTAAACTGCAAGGGTACTATGTAAATAGTGTTGGAATACTTTTTGGTAACGATACAAATCAGAAAGGCCAAATTCGTTTTTGGCAAATGAACGCTGGGAACCCTTATTGGACGATCGGGGAATTCATTGGGGCCGGAACCTACCCTGCGCATGCGGGTTTGGTGGTCACACCGGATAATGCTTATGGTTTTGGAGCTTGGCCAGGTGTTACCACAACTAAGGCCTACATCATAGATGGTAAAGGATATTCCAATGGTGGTGCCGGTTGGGGAACTTCTTCAGATGGAAGGTTGAAGAGGAATATTGAAGAATTTAGTGGAGCTTTAAGTAAAATTAATCTCCTCAGACCAGTAAGATATGAGTGGATTAATAAATCGTTGCACGACAATCGTGAGAATGAATATGGCTTTATTGCCCAAGATGTTGAAAAGTATTTTCCCGATTGGGTTACCCACATAAAATTAAAAGATGGGATAAAAGGGAAAAAGAATGCGGACAGCTTATTGATTCCAGAGGGTGAAAAAACGAAGCATTTATCTTTGACCATGAGTTTTAATGCTTTTGTAGTTAAAGCAATTCAAGAGTTAGATGAGAAGTTTAATAAAAATCATGATTCAACAGAAAATCAGATAAATGACCTTCAGGCAGAAAACAAAGAACTCAGAGACAGATTGGCTAAAATTGAAAAAATGCTGGATAACAAATAAATGACAAAAAGATCAATAGGGATATGGCCTGCCTACTCCCTATTGATCAACTCCAGAAAAAATTTTCCGTAATTCTCTAATTTGTTTTGCCCTACTCCATGAACCATCAAAAACTCGTCATTATTACGAGGCATCAGCGAACACATATCATGCAAAGACTTATCATTAAAAACGATATATGAAGGAAGATGCTTTTCTTTGGCCAATTTGTTTCTGAGCCGTTTAAGTGATTCAAACAGATCATCCCGATCATGGCTGACCTCTTTGGTCTTAGAAGACTCCTTCTTCCCTTTCTTCGAAATTACTGAAAACTCCTGCTTTCGTAATTGAAGCTTGGCCCCACCAGTTAAAATCTCCAAAGACTTTTGATTAAGCCCCAGGCTCCGGTATTCCCAGCTCTTGATGAATATAAAATTTAAATTAAGCAACTGCCTTAAAACGCTATTCCAATGTTCTTTTGGCATATCTTTGCCAATACCAAAAACTGAAAGAGTGTCATGTCTTCGATCAGATATCTTTGTACTTTTACTTCCACGAATAACATCGATTATATGACCGGCACCATACATTTGCTGAGTACGGTATATGGTCGACATCATCTTTTGTGCATCAACAGTTGCATCCCAAAGGACTGGTGGTTCCATGCAGGTATCGCAATTTCCACATGCTCCAACTCTGTTTTGGCCAAAATATCCAAGCACATAATTTCTTCGGCAAGTACCCGTTTCACACAAGGCCAGCATCGAATCCAGCTTGTGCCTGGCCACTTTTTTATAGCTTTCATCAGCATCAGTGGTCTCAAGCATATGTGAGAGTTTCACTACATCTTGAAGACCATAAACCATCCAGGCATTCGAAGCCTTTCCATCACGTCCGGCCCTACCTGTTTCTTGATAATAACTCTCGATACTTTTTGGTAGATCTAAATGCGCCACGAACCTCACATCTGGCCGGTCAATCCCCATGCCGAAAGCAATTGTAGCAACTACAATAATTCGTTCCTCAGCATTAAAAAGGCTTTGGTTTTTTGATCGCTCTTGTTGAGAAAGACCAGCGTGGTAAGGAACGGCCGGGTGCCCGAGTTTTCGAAGGGCCTTTGCCACTCGCTCGACCTTGTCTCGAGAAAGACAATAAACAATCCCGGTATCATGAGGGTGATGAGTTTTGATGAATTCATTTAATTGTTTCATTTCATCAGCTCGCTCAAGAATCATATACTTGATGTTCGGGCGATCAAATGAAGAGACAAGAACTTTTGGAGTTTCAAGGGATAGCTGCTCAGAAATATCGACTCTGGTTTTTGCATCTGCAGTAGCAGTTAATGCGATAACTGGTACACCTGGGAACTTTAATTTAAGTTCCCCTAAGCGTGTATAATCTTTTCGAAACTCATGGCCCCACTGAGATACACAATGGGCCTCATCAATAGCAATCAGCGATATTTTTAGCTGGTTGAAGAAAGATCCTAAGTTTGCAGACAGAATCCCTTCTGGAGAAACATAAACAAGTTTAATTTTACCTTTTAGGATTTTCTCTTTAGTTTTTTGTGATTCACTAATAGAAAGTGAAGAATTCAAAAACACCGCCTCTACGCCGTACTCCTTAAGATTCATGACCTGATCATGCATTAAAGAAATGAGTGGCGAGATAACTAGCGTAACTCCACTTAAATACAAGGCCGGAATCTGGTAACAAAGGGATTTTCCTCCCCCTGTTGGCATAATCGCCAGGGTATCTTTCCCGTCTAGAACAGAAGTGATGGCGTTATACTGCTCAAAACGAAACGTTTGGTATCCAAAAGTTTCTTTTAGAATGTGATGAAGTTTTTTGTCTCTCATATACCATTTAAATTATAACGAATTTTGCAGAATGCAAACAAAGACTAGACCATTACTTATTCAAATATTATAACTGAAATATGAATAACTATTTAAGACCTCTGACGTTTGTAACGATCCTTTATTTTCTTTTTGGCTTCCTAACTTGCCTAAATGATGTACTGATCCCTCATCTTAAAGGTCTCTTTACACTTAATTACACCCAAGCAATTTTGGTACAGGTTTGCTTTTTTTCAGCTTATTTTTTTATGTCAATTCCATCTGGAAGAATAACGCATAAAAAAGGATACCGCTTCGGTATTGTAGCTGGTCTGGCAATTGCGGCTGTTGGCACCCTTGGATTCATTCCGGCCGCCGCCTTGGGCTCATATGGTATTTTTCTGGTCTCACTATTCATTCTGGCATCAGGTATTACTCTACTTCAAGTTGCAGTAAACCCTTACGTCACTTTGCTTGGATCACCTGAAAGAAGCGCATTTCGTTTAAATCTTGCTCAGGCGTTTAATTCGCTCGGAACAACTCTTGCCCCCTTATTAGGAAGCATTCTCATATTAGAATCTACCGATAAAATTAAAGGAATTCAGCTTCCATACCTTGGCCTTACAATAGTACTCATTATTGTTGCCTTTGTATTTTCTCGCATTCCTTTGCCTTCCTTGAGCGATTACTCAAATCAGGAAGTGGCCGGCGGAGATGAAAGTTTTAAAGAATCAATTCACGAATACATGGCCACGCTTAAAAGACATCCACACCTAATATTAGGAATGCTTGCTATTTTCTTTTATGTTGGTGCCGAGGTAAGTATTGGAAGCTTTTTAATTGCTTGGTTAAATGATCCAAATGTTGCTGGATTCACCACTGAAGACGCCGGACGCTACGTGTCCTTCTACTGGGGTGGAGCGATGGTTGGACGATTTCTGGGTAGTTATCTGACGGCAAGATTTCATCCAGTAAAAGTACTCAAAGTATCTTTACTAACCGTTCTTGTGCTTATTATTATCGCCACCACAGCTTACCAACCTGGTATTTCAATGTGGGCAATCATTGCAATCGGTTTATTTAACTCGATACAATTTCCCACTATCTTTTCCCTTAGTGTTTCAGGTCTAGGAAAAGATACTGCCTATGCTTCAGGTCTTATTTGTACCTGTATCGTTGGTGGAGCACTCATTCCCTTACTTCAAGGAATTACAGCTGACTCCATCGGACTAAGATGGTCATTTTTAATTCCTCTTGTATGTTACGCATATATTTTTATGGTCGCTGGTCGTCTGGAAAAAAAATAAAAAAACGAAAAGGATAAACCATGTGGATCGTTGTCGACAGTGGCTCAACTAAAGCTGATTGGATTTTAGTTGATGGCAACAGGAAGCAAACTGCTGTAAGCACCATGGGCTTTAACCCCTACTTTCATTCACCAGAAAAAGTTTTCTCTGAACTCTCCAAAAAAACTTTCACCGACATTATTCCCATTCATAACGTAAAAAATGTTTATTACTACGGTGCCGGATGCCCTGATGAAAATTACCGCACGCGGATGAAAGAAGGCCTAAGCAAAGTTTTTACAAACGCTACAATTGAAGTCAATCATGACCTACTAGGTGCTGCCCGGGCCACCTGCGGAAGACAACCTGGAATTTGCGGCATTATGGGAACAGGATCAAACTCATGTTCCTACGATGGACAATTCATAACAGACAACATAACAGCACTCGCCCATGTTTTAGGCGACGAAGGCGGGGGTGTTCAACTAGGACGCCTCTTACTTCAGTCCTACTTCTACCGTGAATTACCCAAGGATCTTGAGAGCGAATTTGAGAAGGCGTACCCTGAAGGAAAAGACGCCATCATTCACCGTGTATATGGTGAAGGCCAAAACGTCCACATTGCAAGTTTTGCAGAGTTTCTCATACGCCATAAGTCTCATCCTGCCGCCAGAAAACTCATAGATCAGGCTTTCCATGATTTTGCTAAACGCCACTTAAAAAAATATGAGAATTGGCAGAACTTGGAGATAAACCTAGTAGGATCTATTGCTGGACTTTTGACTGATGAACTACGAGAAGTATTTGCCCAGGAAGGTCTCAAACTTGGCAAAGTTATTCGTAAGCCAATTGATAAGCTGGTCGAATATCACTTGCCAGGCAATCGGTTATAGTCATCCTGATAGCGCTTAATATCATCCTCGCCCAAATAACTACCAAGCTGCACTTCAACTAATATAAGATCTTCGGTTCCAAGATTCTGCAGACGATGAATGCTGCCTTTAGGAATATAGATATACCCATCAGGACCCATTTTAATTTCTTTATCATCCAAAGTAACCAGGGCCTCACCTTGAACCACCACCCAGTGTTCTGCACGGTGCTCATGGCTTTGAAGAGATAACCTGGCGCCAGGGTTTACAAGAATTTTTTTAACCTTGTATCCGGGCTCTTCAAGCGCGTTAAAATAGGTTCCCCAAGGTCTTTCAAATAATTTTTCATTTTTCATTTCTAGAGTTTAGCATGGGCAACTTTTTGCGACAGGCCAGGTAGGTATTTTTTTACTAATCTAATTTAACGACCTAAGACAACGCTAGTTTGGCAAAATTGACAGGATGAGAAGCTGGATATACCCGGCAGCTACAAGAATAATGATCCGATCAAGCATAACCACAAACATAATAGCGCCAAATTCTTCATAACCCATTTTTATGAGAGTGAAACCAAAACAAGATAAGCGCGCCGCGTCTACCAACAGGTATAGGAAAAAAAAGGCCGGGACAAGCCCGACCTCTATAGAAACAAATAACTTATTTAACTTTGTTTTTGTTCTTCTCTTTCTTCTTGTCTTGCTTCTCTTTAGTTGTGAGTTTAGCTTTGCCTTTAATTTTACCTTTGTCTTGTCCACCTTCTCCACGGGCCATTTGAATCTCCTTTAAAATGTTTTCGGTCACAAATACATTTTAACATGATTTTACGAGATTATAAAAGCTAGTTATTTGCAGTTAGTATCAAGAAACTCGATTAATGAATTGGCCGGACACCAATCTATGCGAAGAAAGCCTGTATCTTTTTCAAGGTTTTGGGGAAATTTCTTGGAAAATATACGCCACATACCTATTTAGTAAAATGTAATAAGAAAATATTACATCGTACAAACCCTTTAGATACACGATCTAGAACGGGTTTGTTAGATAGTCTTATGAGAAAATTAAGCCTTTTATTCATCCTAGCTATAGCTGTTCCTTCCTTTGCGGAAGAAATCCCGGGTTCAACTCTACTTTCATACTTCTCAGGTAGCTGTACTACGAGTGGTCAATGGACTCAGGCCGCAATTGCTGATTCCGCGGCCCTAATCAAAACGTTAAATGCCATGTCGGCCGATCCTGATTGCGCCACTGCTTCAGGAGCAATTTCACAGTTAAATAATTTAAGTTCTCAAGTTGCGATATATGATAAAATAAATTCTACCAAAAATTTAATTGCCACATACAATGCTGAAGAACAGGAACTTCTGATTCAGTTAACAATGACGAATGATTCTGTAGTTATACGTGAGATCAACTCTGCTCTTCGCACCCTACAAATCCAACGTGCGAAACTTCTTAATTCAGATACCACTGCCTCACAAATGACAGGCACAGATAAAGTAACGGTTCTGGGTCAAATCGCTCAAAGTGCAAACTCTTCTTTTCAACAAATTACTTCCAATGAAAAATGTCTGAATAAAAATCCCACTTTACTTACCTCTGCTACGTCGATTGTGGCAGGTGTGGGCTCCGCAGTAACAATGATCAATCCTGCTATTGGGATAGCCATGACTGCTGGTTCAACTTTTATCAATGTTGCAATGGAAGGAATTAAGAATTCCAGACGGGCCCACAGAATTAAAAATATTGCCGATAGCACAGTAACCTTTGAAGCCTATAGTTGTGCACTTGAATCGATGTCAGATCGTTGGTGCCAAATGACTGATGCTGAGGCATTTTTAAAATTCAAGGCAGAACACCGCCGGGATACCCAAACGAAACCAGGTCTGGCCCAAGCAATTTCTCTTAATGATCGAGAGATTCCTGTGGTTTTGGACTGGTTGAATAAAATCAGAAACGGTGTGGCCCCAAGGACCACCGCTGATGCCAGTAGAAGACAAGCAGTTTTAACTCGTGAATTATTTGCTCGTTCCCGATCTGATTATGGTCAGAGCTTAATTGAGCAGAGTCGTAAAACTTATGACTCTATGGCCGGTAAACCGGATGACCAACAATGGAAATTTCTCCGTACTGTAGTAGCTTCGCTGGCCCCAGATGGTGACGCTGCCCCTAGTGGTTCAGGAGTCAGAGATCCTTTAAATGATATTTATGCTCCGAAGTTTGCTGCATACAATTTAGTTGGCATGAAAGAAAATGACCCCGAAATAATATGCAATGGTAATATCTGTAAATTCGATACTTGGAATAAGCCTGCTTCCTTGAACCCTACTCTTGACACAGTTAAAGTTAAATTTCTTGAGTGGATCGGCCGAGCTACTGAACTAGTCAACCGTGAGTTGACTGAAGTGCAGCAGCCAGATCCTCTAAACACACTCTCAAGTGGAAATATGGAGGCAGAACCGTGGATGATCACACCACTTGATGCTTTCCAAACCATTGCTGATTTTCTGGAAAACAACCCCCCAGGCGAGCGTCAAGGTGACTTTAGAAAACTTTATGAAGATACTTTGGCCAAATTAAGAACCATTCATGATGTCGCTACAGTGGCCATAGCAACCGGTCAAATGGTGACTCCTCCAAATTGCGAGCCTGCTGTTTGTAACGGAGATATTTGTGCTGCGCCAGTTTGTATTTCGGATTTAAGCCCAATTGAACATATCTATGATACCGCTCAACTTAAATATGGAATTGTAGTTCTTCAATCACGTCTTGAATTAATCGTGCGTCTTTCCTTACTTGAATACATTAAAAATAGTTCCGAGGAAGATCAGGTTCTAGTTGCCCAACTGTTGGCCTCTGATCGTTTTTATCAAACCATCAGTAATATGAATGGCACGGCAAGTTTTGCTAAATTGAACAGAGATATTATCAAAGGCAAGGCCTACACTATGGAGAACCTTTCAAGCTTCATGGACATCTTTGGAAAAAATATCAATCGCTCACTTCGCACACTCAATCAGGAAGAACTTAAAGCTAAGCCTGATGTCGCAAAAGCCAAACGTGATATGCGAACGTCCATGTGTTTTTTAATTCTTGGTGCAGAAAATGTTGAGAAGTGGATTGATATTGAACTCTGCAACGGACTAAAAATGGAAGCGATGGAGCCAGGCGGTCCTCAATCTGTGACAATTCAAGCTTCAACTTTTGGAAAAGACTTAGGACAGAGGGCCTGTACTTCAAGAGAATTCTTTAGACAGAGTGACATCTATCAAAAATGGGGCATTAAGAATTAAAATCACTTTAAGATGGCCATGGTTCTCGTAAGCTATTAGATTTGTATTATCGTCGCACTTCCAAAATTCAGACTCAAATACTGCTCCTTTTTGATCATAATTAGTAATGCCAAAAAGTGTCTAAAACTTAGACACTTCCTCTCATAAATCACTTTTTACCCATAAAAAAGAAGCAAATTATTCCACTTCGCTTTCGTCGGCTTTTTCTCTCCTTCGGAATTTCCGAAAGGTTTTCATATCCAATGAATACCAGGAGAAGAAAAAGTGAAATTTCTTTTAATCGCAATAATGAGTTTATCGCCAATCATACATAGTTATGCTTGTGGCAATGGACCTGGTGATGGTTACTTACCAAAAAACAATCTCTATATCCCTGATGGCCATGGTTTGATTCAGGGAATAGAAAAAGCTGAATTCGATACTGTCTTAGATCAAGTCTCCACTATCTATTCATCCGAGATATCTCGCTTCGGCGGAACATTAAAGATCATTCGTAAGTGGACGGACGGAACAGTGAACGCTTTGGCACGCCGTGAAGGTAGTAATTTTGTAATTGAGATGTTTGGAGGTCTCGCCCGCCATAGTGCCATTACAAAAGATGCCTTTACTCTGGTGGCCTGTCACGAAATCGGGCACCATATCGGTGGGGCCCCGGTTTATAACGATGCCAGCATGGGCTGGGCCAGTACAGAAGGTCAGTCGGATTATTTTGCGACGGCGAAATGTTTAAGAAAAGTTTTTCAAAAAGAAGATAATCAGCAGATCGTGGAACAGATGAAGATTGACCCTATAGTTCAAAGAGAATGTAATCAGAAACATTCAGATCCAAATGAGCAGGCAATTTGTAAAAGAATTTCCATGGCCGGTCTATCAGGTGCTTCGATGTTTGCCGTGATTCAGAATCAACCTATGCCAAAGTTTGATACGCCTGATCCAGCGGTCGTCGGTCAAACTTATGAATCACATCCGCAATACCAGTGCCGCCTGGACACCTATTTTAACGGAGCTGTTTGTGATGTATCAGAAGATATTGATTTTAGTTCCACAGATCCCCAAATCGGTGCCTGTAATCAAGCGGCAAATAAAAACTACGGATTCAGGCCTTTGTGCTGGTATAAACCAAATGGGGGTGGGAATCCTAATCCAACACCTGACCCAAGCCCAGCTCCTGCTGGAATGGCCCAAACCCCTAACGTTAACGGACAGACAAGCATAACTGTTAACAATCCCAATACGACGATTCCAATTCAGATTGATGTGTCTAATATTTTAGGCGCGACAGGATTTGCTTTTGAAATCTCAAAACCAAATCAGGTTTTTTCAAATCCAAATGGGAGTGTTCCCGACCAGTCCAATGGTTTGATTCTTGAGCAGTATCAGTCCAAGAAAGGCACTTATACCCTTCTGCCTGCCAAGCACCTACCAGGCTGGGGCGTATATCAAATTCGGGTGATCGCCCTGGATACTCAGACAAACGCAGTTTCTAAAAATTCCAATTCATTTATATTAAACTTGAAGCGCTAATTTAGGCCAAACCCAGAGGCCCCTATTTTATTGGACTATAAAGACGAGGTTTTTTGAAAGTGATCACAATATTTCCCCCGTCACTTTCATTAATGTAATGCACTTGATCCCTATCTATCTCGATCTTGAAATCACGAATATTTCCCAAGTCAGCTTTAAGATCCTTAATTTTAAAAATTTGCTCACGATAATTATGAACATTAACCACAACGTCTTTAGTGCCTCCCAAATTCGAAAAACGAATCTTCTGAGCACCAATACCGTCTAAAACCAAAAAAGAATTGTCGTTTACATTTTTTGGCAAGGATAACTGCAAAACAAGCTTGCCAGCATTAATGTGCCCTGGAACGAAGGGAACCAAATGAGATGAATCAATGAACTGTTTCACATCCGAAAGTTCGCTCGAAGCTAGTAAACGATGTCTCATTCCTTGAATAGTATCAAAAACAAATTCAATCTCATTTTTTAAACCTAAGTGAGTTAAATATGTGGCTTCAATTTTTACAAACCTTTCTGCAACTTTTAAGTCAAAAACAGTCGACTGATTGGGCAAAAGCTCTTCAATCTCTAAAACTTGTCCTTGGATAATGAAAACAAGATTTTTAAGAGAAAAACTTCTACGGTTGAAAAACTCTAACTTACCAAATCCTAGATATTTAAAATCAAGGTCGGATAAGATGGTACTTAAATGATTGAGTTCTTCTTTAGGTTTATTATCAACATCCCAAAACCCCCTCATATCATCGGGCATTTCATTATTAAAAGGGTCATTGTATCCAACGGGAACAGGCTGGGCCCAATTATCGTGAGATTGAAAAAAAGCTGCACCCAAGGCACCTTTGTCTAAAAGATTTTGCCAGTTTTCATAAAGACGATGGATTCTCAAAAACGTTGGTGTCTGTTCAAAGAATGCCACGAAGCCACCAAACTCACTTGCGTAAAAAGGTATATTTAAACTTTTGATATGATTTACACCATCTTTCCAGTAAACGTCCCCAGAGTCGAGCATGTTGACTCCAAGGATATCGACAGGATATTTTATGTAGGTATTGTAAGTAGAGTAAGAAATGGGATACCGATAATAAGGTTCGTCGTGAATTCTCTCCAAACTTTTTGAAATGTTAATAATGCTTTTATAATGATCATCATTTATTTCTAACTCGTTTCCGAGGTGATCAAAAAAGAGATAAGGATTTCCGTCTGTCTGGTCAACGTGCTCCTCATATCTTTGCATTAACAGTTTGACGCTAGAATCTTTACTCATCTTAATGTTGGACCAAGTTGTCTCATCAGGCTGAGATATAATCAGTAGCTGATTGATTCGTGCCTGTTCTAACAAGTCTTCGGTGGGACTATGATAAACCCTAATACAGTTTGCTCCGGCCCTTTTTATTTGCCTAAGACCTTCTGAAAGACTTAAGTTAATTTTTGAAGTACTAAAAGATGGAATGATACATTTTATCAAAAAGGGATCACCATTTACGAGAAGTTGACCTTGGCGAATTTCTTTGACGGAATTACTAAATTTTCTATTTTGCACACAGCTGAAACCATTGACTTCGATCTCAGAGGTCACAAGCTCAGTTCCCCACCCCATATTTCCAACATGCTCAACAATTGTAGTTTTATCGCTAAGATTACCTTTGTATATGGTCTTTCCATTAACAGAAAGCTTTAAGCTGCGCTCATAATCCTCGACGTCCCCTTCAATATGATTCGTGATATTTAAAAGATACTTCCCTTGCTCTATTGATTTTAGCCTCAGAAACATCCGTGAATAGAACGGAGGAGCTGTTTCAAATAAAATATATTTTCCAAAGAAGTACTTTGGCTCTCCGCAATTATGAAAAACTAAAAAGTCATTCGCTAAAATAACTAAAGCAACAGAGATGGGTCCAAGGATGACGGCATAAAACTTTCTGACACTTAATCTTTTCTTATTCGTATTTTCTGAAATACTTTGAGGAACAATAGATGAGTCAACCATATTGCTTCGATTAACTTTGCCCCATTTTTTATTGTTAAAAACTAGATCAAAAAAACCTAAGGTGCCACTAAAAAGATCAACCACAAGAACGAAAGGATAAAAAAAGATATGTGAATAAAATACTCCAAGAGATGGATATTTATAAAGCCTTCTGCCACAGACTAGTACCAGGATTGGCGCCAGAACCATACAAAGATTTACCCAAAACAAGGGTTTAGAATAGGGAAAAGAAATAACCTGGTAATAAACCTCATGTTGATGAAACTTATAAATATAAACGGATACGAGGCTAATATAAGGGAAGAAAACAAGCACCCCTACAGCGGACTCATATATAAGATCTTTTATTGAGCTAAATCTTAGAATACCAATACTTACCGAAATGAAAATCGTTAAGCCAAGGCAAAAAGCTTGGACGTTATTGGTATATTGTAAAAAATAATAAATACCAACGATATCTAAAAGACCAACAATCATTATTGGCAAAAAATAATATCCACCGTGGAGTAACATTTGAGCTTTTTGTTTTAGACCAACATCTAAAGTAAGGATTTTCTTAAAATAATAAAAGAAAGTCTGGTTATGCCCATTGCTCCAGCGCCTCCTCCTTGCAATGTAACTTGAAAGATCAGGGGCAACTTCCTCGTAGGAGCCAAAGTATGGATTGTACCCAATTTTCTTGCCCGAAACAATAAGCTCATAGGACAAAAAAGTATCTTCAGTCAATGAGTTTGGAAACAACTTATTTTTTAATGCGGAGGCCTTAAAAACGCATGTAGTGCCGGTAAAAAAAGTATTTATTTTTAGTCTTCTATAAAGAGCATTGAATACTTCATTACCAATATGGTTTTGAAGTGAATCCCACACTTGAAAGAAAGTTGAAATGGCAAGAGGCCGTCGCACCGACTGTACGACATCGTGTCCTTCATTGCCAGACAACGTAATTGATGATGAAAGCCATTGATTATCCGCTCGGTGATCAGCATCTAAAAACGCAATAAAATCCTCGACTAGAGTGGGGAGGATTTTATTTATTTTTTCTTTTTTCCCTTGTTCACCCGTAAGACAAACATTGATTTTTCTATTCTCAACGTTGGGAAGGCTTTTTAAATACTCATCTAAAAATGGATAGGACGTATCGTCCTCATCTTTAATTAACAAATAGATATTTATCTGACCTAAGTAATCTTGAGACAACAATGTCTTTAGAGAATCAATTAATGCTTCACCTTCATTATACGAAGGCACCAAAACTGCAACGCTTCCTTTGTTACTAGCATCAAGATTCTGTAATCCGATCTTGGTAGAAAACAAAAGCGAAAGACAACTTAAGACATAGCCTATTGAATAAAACAAAAGTATCAAAAGCACGAAAAAATATAAATACAGGCCAATCTTCAGTTCCATCTTCTACCTATTTATCGTTTGAGTACAGGGACCACAACCTCTGCATCATTTAAAAGAATAAACGTCTCATCTGATTGATTATATTTAACCTTATCTTTTTCAAGAGAGTAAGCCTTATTATGTTAAAATTCAAAAAGATGGAGGCCTAAACAGGCATCGTAGCCATGTGACATTATCGCCCCGCCGTTAAGGTGACAAAATCCCCCCGAATTTACACCTGAATTGTGAATCGTCTAAAAATTAGACACCACTATTTCATTATTTCACTTCGTCACCTTTTTTTCTTCTGTTTGCTATGATGCTTTTATACAAAAAACGACCCTCAACAACTATTTGGAGAAAAAATCATGAAAAAACTACTTCTTATCACTCTTGCAGTTCTCTCTTTTAACGCTCTCGCAAAAGATAAGGTTCTTATCTCTTGTACTACTTATGGTGATGCTTTAAGCGAAGTTCAAGTTCTTACGAACGCTAATAACGATCAAACAATCAAAATTATCGAAATGGATCTTTCATCAAAAAAACTACAAGTCATGATGCCTACATTCCTTACAGTTAAGAAAACAGAGCAAACTCTTTCAGCGGCCCGTTACCCAGACAGTGCTTCAGGCGGAGAAGTTGATGAAGCAGTCATCTTAGTTGTTTCAGCTGATAAAAAGTCAGCGCGTCTTGCTCATAAAGGTTCAGTGTTTTTTATGGATTGCCGTTAATCAGATAAGATCACATTCTTAAAAAAGCCGGTCTAGACCGGCTTTTTTAATTTCAAGTAAAACTCAAGACTTAGAATGGCCTCGATTAAGGGGCAGCCTCACGATAAAACTTGTCAATTCAACTAACAACTTGAAACTCCAACCCAACAGAGTCTTCAGCTCAAGATAGGCCAAGCTCCTTCCGATACTTAGTCCATGGTTATCATTTCTGCCCTATTGGGACTTTTATTGTTGTCTCCTGGAGAGGCTTCTGTCTGCGATGGACAAGATTGCAAAGTCATTATGTTTGATGATTTCACCGGACCTACCCCTGAAGAAGATCCTGCCTGTTACACAAAAATACCCAACTGCAGTCCCAGACCCGAATGGGGAGATACTGGCAAGTGTAAAAATTTAGATGCTGAGGTTCTTTCGCAAACAGCACTGCTTAATAAATGTCGTTGGAAACTGTGGCAGGGATACTCAGTTTATGGCCGAGAAAAAACTTATCGCTGGGATCCTCATCAAATCCAAGTGTCTAAAGGACTTCTCACACTAACGGCCAAACCAAGCGGTGATGGTGCCGCTCTAGGTGATCCTGCCTGCATTCATTCATATGATACCCCTAAATGCGCTTATGTTTCCGGTGGAATCGATTCAAGACCCTCCTTTGGCGGTGAGCACGCAGGTTTTGACTTTCGCTATGGAAAAGTTGAATTTCGCGCCCGCATGGACATGGGGCCTGGTGCTTTCCCCGCCCTTTGGATGTTTGACTCTAGAACTCCTCCTTATCAAAAAAGAGCTATCACGGATAAAGAAAGGCAATACCAAGAAATTGATGTGCTGGAAATTTTCCCTGATCTTCCTTTCACTTGGCGAGATCCATGGAAGTTTTGGGTCGAGAACATGAGTCCTGTTCGCTCCAAGGCTTACCAATCTTTGCACTGGGGAGTTGATGGCACAAATAAATCATTTCTTAACGACCATATGGACATCTACCACGGAGACTTTCATCTTTTCTCTGCTGAATGGGAACCGGAAAAGATAGTCTTTAAAATTGATGGCAAAATCACTCACACGGTCTCATCCAAGCAAAGTAAAAATGGTCGGCAAGTCAGAATTCCTGATCACGAGATGTATCTGATACTTGATATGCAGCTGAGTCGTGGCAAAAAACTAGTTAACTATTTTAAGAAAAACGTTTTGCAAAATGATATTTCTCAACTGAATGGGCCAGTGAGAATGCAAATCGACTGGGTCAAAGTGACCGCAAAACGCACCAACACAACTCCACTCATCAATTTTCCTCATCCACCTTTGGTGCCGGGAGTAAAATACCGGGTCGATAGAATTAATAGTAGGCCTGTTTTGGTTTATCCAGCTCCTTGTTCTTGGGGCGGCAACCTCGTTGGTCAGGACTGCCAGTTCAAAGTGCTTGATTCAGCCCTGCTACCTAGTCAGATGAATTACCTCGTGAGGACAGAGTTAACTGAGGGCGGACCAGGTGTGTATTACGTCAGTGAATTAATTTCCACTAAAAGTTGTCCCAACGGGGGAACTTATATCAAAACTGTTGGTGGTGATTTTTTCGCCTTCCGCCAAGAGACCCTTTATAAAAATCTCTGTCGCCTTCATCACATTCCTCCATCGGGCCCAGTTCTGGTTCCTGGAGTATCCTATTCCATGCTTGCTCCAGAATCTCAGCGCGGCTTCGGGATCTATTATCCACAATCCTCAACTCAACCCGCCTGTCCGTGGGGAGGCAAGGCAATGGATCTACATGACTATTACGGAAGCTGGTGGTGGATACCTACATGCCAGGTAATGGAGCTTGATCGCAACAGAATTGACCCTCTAAGATCAGTGGAAATCCTTATGGATCAAGATCCAAGCAAGCGGCAAATTCGTTATTA
>CAMDQH010000020.1 GCA_945905815.1 Bacteriovorax stolpii
CGAGCTACAGTCCCTTGGTTAAATTGAGCTGTAACGTGAGCGAGTTTTGTACCAGATCCAATTTGGTCACCACCATCGATACCCTTAATAGAGTTTGAAAGCATGTCCTGGAATTCTGCACGAGATGATTTGAAGCCGTAGGTACCGGCGTTGGCGATGTTGTCACCCACTACTGCCATTGACGAGCCGGCAGCATTTAGACCTGTAACACCGATGTTAAAAGACGAAAGAATACTCATGTTGTCCCTCCTAGACTTGGCGAGGGG
Organism: Bacteriovorax stolpii; assembly: GCA_945905815.1. Classification (GTDB taxonomy): domain Bacteria; phylum Bdellovibrionota; class Bacteriovoracia; order Bacteriovoracales; family Bacteriovoracaceae; genus Peredibacter. The sequence continues at coordinate 267 of CAMDQH010000020.1, forward strand.
TTTGAAGACTACAGCTTCTCACCAGTGGCTTCCAGAAAAGGACCAGCCAACCTCATATGCCAAAATTAATATTAAAAACAGCTAACTCCCATTAGCTACATCATAAAAATTGTCGAATCGATTTTCGTAAAAACGTTTTCGTGCATTTTGTCTTTATCTACCGCAGTTACCACCGTATTTTTATCTACGTCGACGACATAAGCCGCCTTATTGGTAATTACGAGAGAGTCATGACCACCTTTCGCTCTTAACTTACTAACCGCTTCCTTAAGCTTCATGAATTCATCTCCATCAAGCTCAATATTTCTTTCTTTCAACCTTTTCATCGCATGAGATGAAACTTGAACATCCTGTCCAACATTTTTCTCAGTGACTTGAGGCTGACGTAAATCTTGTTTTCCGCTTTCTTTCGAAAGCTCGTCAACTAAACCTTTAAACTCGCTCTTCTCTCCCTGCTTTAGGGCATTTGTTTTCTCTGCCTTCTGAATATCAGAAGGTAGTGAAGAAACATTTGGAATAAGAAACGAGTTAACTTTATTCATACTAATCGTAAATTCCTGCATTCTGAGAATAAGCGTTCATTGCCTTTTCTCTTGGAACTGCATTTGCATTAATTCCGTTATTAGATTGTATCGAACCGTTTTGCCCCGACAAGCCGGAATTTAATGCCTGTGCTGCGTTAACAGGTGCTGCAGAATTCATCGCGTGAGTTTGTGAATGTGTTTGCATTTCAGCAGTGTGAAAACTTGCAACATCTCTCAAGAAAACTTTTTGACCATCAACAGTCAATACAGGTTCACCTTGATCGAATGTTACACTTTGAACTATTCCCGTAGCTTCAGTTGTCGTTCCAATTTCCTGGTTATTTTCATCCCATGCTTTTACTTGCGCAGTATATTTACCTTTGACTGCTGGAGTTCCGTCGAGAGCAACTCCGTCCCAAGTTGCTTGATGTGAACCTTCAGACAGGCCTTCTTTCCAGATCTCACCAGAAACGTTGTTCTGAGAATCAAGAATTCGGATCATCACTTTTGATGCTTGCCCATCGAGCTTAAACAGAACTTCACTCGCATCACCACTTTCTTTTAGGTTTAGAGTTGAACTATTAGTTACAACTTTTTTACCAACAAAAGAAGCTGCATAGAACTTATCTTGAATCCCTTGATTTTTTCCAGAGTCTTCGAATTTTTTATTTAAGTTAGAAAGTTGTTCAAGTTGCGAGAACTGAGCAAGCTCACCAGTGAATTTACTTTGATCCATAGGATTCATAGGGTCTTGGTTTTGCAATTGAAAAGTTAAAAGTTTCATGAACTCATCTTTCCCCATCGCATTATGAGGACCTTCTTTAAAGAGTTCATTCTTAGGCTTATAACCAGTAGCTTTATTTACTAAAGCTTCACGCTTTTGAGCTTCGGACATACCATTACCAGATAAAGACCGGGGCCCCATTTGTACCTGGTTATATTGCGATTGCTGAGGTGTTACTGGTCTTCCCATTTCAGGCATTAGGCTGCTTCCTTATCTTGAAAAAGCTTCCAAAGATCTTGCCTACGATCGGAATCGTGACGTTTCTGATTTTGTTCTGATCCGAATTGTCTTTCTTGTCCTGCTCCACTACGACCAGACTGACTTCCGAAATCAAAATCATTCTTCGCAGTTTGATTTGGCATTTCGACTTTAAGATCAGAAACATTAAGCCCAGTATTAGTTAAGTGAGAAAATAAATCTTTTGAATTTGTCTGGAAGAAATTTTTCCCATCAACCGAATGAGTTGCTATGGTGATGGCGATTGCATCCTGACCAGCAGTGCCTAGTTTATTCACAGTAATATCAATTATTCCAAGTTCATCATGATTGACTCTCATATTCACTGTTGGCTCTTTCGCAGCTTTGGCCTGAACAATGTAATCAGAAATTTGAGTCATAATCTGATTTGGATTTTCTGACTTGATATTAGACATGTTAAAAGTTTTTGTAGCAGCAGCCTCATTTACTTTTGCATTAGCACCTAAATCGGCTTGAGCATTAAGAATGAACTGTTGAGAATTCATCGATGATCCGCTTGTGCTTGATTCTTTTGAACTTAACTCATTTACTGTCTGAGTTGAGTTAAGGCCAGTATCCGTACCTGCTTTACCTGCAGCTTTATTAGTCATGCCGTATGGAGAAGCATTGTTAAGTGATTTTTTAACTGCAAGATTTTTCTGAGCAACGAAATCTTCCATATTAACTAACTGTGGATCTATTTCAGCTTTTGCCATATCAACTGCCGGAGCTCGACCTGTTTGAATTTGTGGAGTTTTAAGCATTGCTTGAGAAAGCTCGCCTTTAACTTCAGCACTAATTGCTGGATCAGCTTGAACCATTTGAATTTGTGGAGTCTTAAGCATTGCTTGAGAAAGCTCGCCTTTAACTTCAGCACTAATTGCTGGATCAGCTTGACCTTGAGCAAGTTTTAAAATCTGCTCATCAGTAAGTGGAACCGGAGTTCCAGCTTCAGTTGTCTGAGGCTGAATAATGTTGTCTACGTCTTTAGTTAAGGCAGGATCAAAAACTTTCGGTCCTACAGCATCAGCTTCTAACTCTGGAGCAATTAATTGATCAGGAGAAACTTTTACTGGTTTTACTTTAAGAGTTGTTTCTTCGGCCGAAAGAGAGGCCATGAGTTCATTAGCAAAATCTTCACCTTCAACCATCGTCTCAGGGTCTTCTACTTCTGCATCTTCCGCAGTTTTACCCTTAGCTTTTACAGAAGCTTTTTGTTCGATGGGTTTAGTAGTTGCTGCCTGAATCATTTGTTTCCTTAGTGGTCCTATAGAACATTATGACTCAACTCAGGGTAAAAAATAAAGCAGGGCAGAAACTTCCAAAAACCTTAGAACTATCTTTCGAATGGGCAATAATTGCCTCATTTTTGATATATTAAGCACTTATTACGAGCAATCCAATACATCTGGCCCTATAAAAAGTTCACAAATCCCCAAACGGAGGTGGAGTCGCTCTAGATTGCCGACATGAAAAAAATCATTTTACCCATTCTTTTATCTTTCCCCTTTGCTGCCATCGCAACTGATGACATCAAGGCTTCCGACAAAGAAATGAAAATAAAAGCAGATATGCAGGTGGTATCAGGCAGTAAGGAATTTATTTGGAAATCTTCCACTAGCTGCTTCACTAAAGGGTCTGGTAAAGACGTTGTCTATCCGTCCCGAAAAGCTACTTCCTATTATCTTTGTCCAGACTCTACTGTAAGCCATAGTCAGCCGGCCTCAACTGGGTATAACGGCTGGGAAGGGTATTGTGGACAGACTTCCATTTCAAACATCACCAGCATGCTATGTAATCGTCATATAGATCCTAAAAGTAATGACTATTACGGAACTGACTACACGCCCGGAGAGCACTCATCTACAATGAAAACTTCTCTTAGGAAAATATTCGCTGAATACCCTAAGACGAATACGTGTCCCAAAGTTGCCTGGAACGTAAGAAAAAACTGGAGCGGGTCTTCTTTCCTAAAATCCGTTAAGGGTGATTTGTTTGGAAGTACAAAGAAGATTAGACGTTTTAGAAATGCCACAACATACGTAGAAGTAACTCCGACCCCTGTGCTAATTAATAGTGGCGGGTTAAATTACCACTGGGTAACGGTTGTAGATATCATTTCTAATAAAAAAGATAGTCATGGTTGTGATGTGGTTGTGAATACGTGGGGTGATCAGAAAACTTTAACCTGCGACAACTTTGTTTCTTATGCCGATCATTCAAGCTTTGGTGAGCATGTCAGTATTGGATTTGATTAATTGATTTTTGATTATTTCTTCATCAAGAGATATTGCTTCTGCAATTTAGCTGAAATATCTTTATCCATAAAATTGAAGATTTTTGATGCTTTCTTAGCATCTATCATTTGAAGTATTTGGACCGCAATCTCTGTGTCTTGTACCGACAGGACAGAGGCTGCCTTTTCCGGTTTCATATTTGATACCATTTCCACTAGCTGCCCGATTCGGCCCTTACTCTCTTCACTATTTTTCTGTACACATCCAATAAAGTCTTTTTGCTTGGCCGAAAGCTCAGCATATCGTTTAGCAATATCGGAATCTGAAACTTTTAATGAGTCTTGCTGTTTTTCCAGGTCTAATTCTTTAAGCCGTAGCTTTTCTTCTTTATCTAAAAGTTCCTTCGTCAGGTCAGAAACCGACTTATTCTTAATAACATCAACTTTCTTTTTGACCTCTTCATTGACCTTCTTAATAAATTCTTCTTCGCTATAAACCCGTTTAGGTGGCAATGCGAAGCCCATAATTGGAAACATAAAAAATATTATAAAAAATTTCATCTCAGACCTTTCGTTCTTTGTACTGTAACCAGTTCTGTGTTTGCTCTTCAACTTTCTGGTCAATTTCTTTATTCATGGCCTTACGAAACTCAGTGTAATCTTTTTCTTTTAAATTTTCGATGACTTTTAGCTCGCCCCTAAAGGTTGCTAACTCCTTTTTCTTATTCTCTACCAGCTCTTCCTGTAATTTTTTATCTCTCAAGAGTAGCTCAATGTTTTTATCTTTTCCGGCAACCAACATGGGAAAAGCCTGGACCTGGTCTCCGCGCATACCGGATTTGAGGGCTCCTTCCTGAATTTTAAAGTAATGATCTATTTCCTTGCGCTCATGAGCAAGCTGATTATCAATTCTACTGAGCTCGGTAACAAGTCGTCCCAACTCCATTCGACAAGTTTCTTCTTTAAGTTTTCTGACTTTTAGGACTGGTTCTAGGCGAAAGGTATAACTTTTCATATTTATCTATAATTCGGGTCTACTGCAGTTTCTGCCTTACGAGCAATGTCGAGCATACGGTCGAAAACCTCTTCAATGGTAAATGACTCTTCGACCTGTTGACGAATAAGATTAACGAGGTCGTCATATACAGCTATGGCCTTATCAATTTTCGGGTTTGAACCACGTGAGTAGGCACCAACAGTAATGAGATCTTCAGACTCTTTATAGGAAGCTAAAAGATCACGTAGATGACTGGCAACAATCTTATGTTCTTTCGTAGTGACTTTAGGCATAACCCTTGAAATAGAGGCCAGAATATCAATTGCAGGATAATGGTTTTTGGCAGCAAGTTGTCTTGATAAAACAATGTGACCATCTGAAATACTTCGAACAGCATCTGCAATAGGCTCATCCATATCGCCACCTTCAACAAGCACCGTATAAATCCCTGTGATAGATCCGGCACCTTTTTTAGTTCCAGCTCGCTCCATTAATTTTGGAAGTTTCGCGAATACACTTGGTGTATAACCTTTTTGACCAGGAGGTTCGCCCGTTGAAAGAGCGATTTCACGGTTGGCCATTGCAAATCGAGTGATAGAATCCATCATAAGAAGTACGTCTTGACCTTGATCACGAAAAAACTCTGCAACAGTCGTTGCCGTATAGGCTGCCTTAGTTCGAATTAATGCAGAGGTATCTGAAGTGGCCACAATTACAACTGAACGTTTAAGGCCTTCTTCACCAAGGTCAGATTGAATAAATTCTAAAACCTCGCGTCCACGTTCTCCGATAAGAGCGATAACGTTAATATCAACGTTAGTATTTCTAGCGACCATACCCATTAGAACAGACTTACCAACACCTGATCCGGCCATAATTGCTAAACGCTGACCTTTCCCAGCAGTCAGAAAACAGTTTATTGAACTGATTCCTGTATCAAGAGCATCTCGTATAGGAGGACGATCAAGGGGATTTAATGGAGTGCCAAAGATTGATCTTTTTTCATATGGACCTTCAATCGGGCCTTTATTGTCGATAGGATTTCCCTGGAAATCGATAACTCTTCCCAACATGTTAGAGGAGATTCTAACTTCAGTTACTATTTCTTTTAAGTGAATTTTTGTCTCTGAGTTAATGCCTGAAATTTCGTTGTAGGGCATAACCATGCAGTTTGAACCCTGAATGGCGACAACCTCACCAAGGGAACGTTCACCATTCTCTGCTATGAATTCGACATTACTGCCAAGAACAGCACGAGGTACTGCCGCTTCATAAACCATTCCTCGAGAGGCTATAATCTTCCCTACTTTCTCATAGGGAATACGATTTTCAATGTGACGAAGAATAAGATTGAGGTTTAATCCCTCATCCATGTTTTACCACCTGCTCGAAAATCTTATCAATATTTTGAAAAACGCCCTCAATTGAGCCGTCAATCAAACTATTTTCTGATTCGAGAATGATTCCAGGATGCTGTATTTCAGGAACGACTTCAATTCTTAAATTTGAAAGCTGCCCTAAACGGGCCTCTACGGCTTGAACAACTTCAGGCATCTGGTTAAAATTGGCCAGGCCAACTTTTATAATAAGGTTCTTGCGAGCATTAAGTTCTAATATTAGTTTTTCGAGAAGATTCTCTAAATATAGTTTTTCGTTAATTTCTTTTAGAACGATCCATTTGGTGAATCTTTTAACAAATTCATAAATCTCGTGGCGACTTTTATCAATAATTTTTTCATTTTGAGATTGTATTGCAGTCAAAACTTGCGCAAATTCTTCGATTTTTCCATTTAACTGTTCTTGGTATTGAGCAAAGGCTTCATCTTTACCTTCAGCTCTACCTTTCTCAAGACCTTCGTTATAAGCAGTCTCATAAGCCGTTTTTAAACGTTGATTTACAACTTCTTCTATTTTTATATCGAAGTCAGATTGGTCCTGACGAGACAAGCCTCTCGAATCTCTTACAGCACCATCAATTTTGAAATTATTTTTCTTTTCAAAACCACGTTCAGACCTTACGGTTTCATCCGTTACCTTGTCACTTTTAAATGGCTCACCACTTATTTCATTAAAGGTAAAAGATTTAAAATCATTCTGAGTGACAACATGGGTTCCCTTGAGATCACTGAACTCAAAAGATTTAATTTCTGAACTAAGATATTTATGCATCTTTCAAACTGCCTTTTAAACGAATGCGTCGCCTTCCCCACCACGAGAAATAAGCGCTTTACCTTTAGCTTCAAGATCCTTAAGCTGCTGAACAATTTCCTGCTGGGCTTTTTCCACATCGGAAATTTTCGTAGGCCCCATGGACTCCAGATCTTCTTTGAGAAGAGTGGCTGCACGGTTCGACATATTTTTAAAGAGTTTAGCTTTAACTTCGTCGGGAGCAGTCTTCAGTGAAATAACAAGTTTAGTATTATCCACACCTTTGAGAAGCTCCTGAATACCTCGATCATCCACAAAGCAAATATCTTCAAATACAAACATGAGTTTACGGATTTCTTCAGCAAGCTCAGGATCTTTTTCCTCAACTCTTGCCATGATATTTTTCTCAGAAGTTTTATCCATAAGATTTAGCATGCTGGCTATTGGTTCAACACCACCAAGCTGTTGCGTATCAATTGAACCAAGTGTAGAAAGCTCAGTTTTAAGAACATCATCAAGCTGTGCAATAAGTTCTGGTGAAACGAAATCGAGATTGGCAACTCGTAGAACGACTTCGGCTTGAAGACCTTCAGGTAATTTCCGAAGCACTTCCACTTTTTTCTCTACTGGTAAATGGGCACAAATAAGAGCAATCGTTTGAGGATGCTCATTAATTAAGAAGTTTGCCAACGTTCGGGTATCAACAAGTTCAAGTGATTCAAGAGTATTATTAGAGCCAACATCAACGATCTGACCAAGTAATTGTTTGGCACGATCTTCTCCAAGAGTGCTAAGAATAAAATCACGGCCTTTATTTTCAGAAAAGAGAAGCTCCGAATCTTCATTAATAGAAGAATAAAATTCTTCCAAAACTCTCTTTACCATCCATATTTGTGATTTAGAAATTGAGGACATCGAGTTAATCATGCGCTTAACATCATTGTCTTTCATATGTTTAAAAATCAGCTTCGTGGTCGTTGGGCCCAGAGCAGATAAAAGGATTGCTGCCTTTTCCTGACCTGATAAGAGTGCATATTGCACATCTGGTTCTAAACTTTGTTCTTCTTCTGCCACACTTTAACTCCTGAAACTATTTAATAAAAAAAATTAAGCAATTTCTTTTTGTCCATCAGCAGTATGAATCATTTCATGAATCACCTGGGCTGCCTTAGCAGGGTTAGCTTCAACCAAAGAGATAATCTTCTCTCTTAGCATATTCCCTTCAATTTTTTCCGGATTCAACCTGTCTTCAATTGAAGGAAGCACATCCTCAAGTCCTGGAAGACGCTGGTTGGCCTGAATCTTTTCAAGTTCCTCAATGGTCTTAGGTAAAAAATCTTCAATAGATTCAACTGAATTCTCAGTAAGCCATTGAATGAAAGGTCGAACAACCATAAAGAAGAAAAGAGAAATGATCGCACCAATCATTAGATACTTAGTAATATTTTTCATCAGTTCACGATTTTCACGTGCTCTCATGATTGCTTCCATTTCTGCCAAGTCTTCCGTTGCAAACTCCATATTCTTAATAACGAGTTTATCGCCACGGGTAAGATTGATCCCAATAGAACTACTTACTATTTGCTGAAAATTTTGAAGTTCATCTTCCGTCCATGCCTGATACTTCGTTATATTAACTCCGTCATCATTCACCATAGGACTACCATCTTTGGCACGAACAACAACTTTCTTACCATCAACCATGACAGCAACAGTCATACTTGAAATTTCTGCAGTTGGTTTTTTTGATTTAGTTACTGTAGATGGAACGGCCATGTTTCTTGTAACTAAGGACTTATCAACATCATTGCGTGTTTCAGGAATACCCGGCTGTGGCGTTTCACCCGGAAGATTTGATCGTGCACCAGGAATTCCCTGAGGAGAGGGACGAACTCCAACCATTTTTTGTTCATTACGAACTTCTGAAACTGTCGCAGAGTTCTCACCATCATAAGTGGTTTGTGTTTCAACTTTTTCAGTAAAGTCCATTTTAAGAGCAACTTTCGCTATTACTTTACCTTCACCGATTACACGAGAAAGTATTTCTTCAACTTTTTTCTCATATTGAGAGTTCAAGCGAGTTTCAAGAGCAATACGGTTAGCAGTCTCATTTGACATCTGGTCGCCATCATTTTCAGAAAGCTTTTTACCACGAGAATCAATTACGACAACGTTATGCGATCTCATGCCATCAACGGCAGAGCTTACCAGAGATTGAATACCTTTAACTTCATCGTTGGTCATTACCACTCCACGTTCAACATCAAGAACGACAGAGCCCGTAGGCGGTTTTCTTTCAGAAACGAATGGAGAATGTTCAGGAATGGATAAATGAATACGAGCGCGAGCTACGCCCTTAATATGCATAATGGTTTTAATTAACTCTCCCTCGAGAGCTCTTTGTTTATTTATTTTTTGTACAAAAGAAGTTGTTCCGAAGGCCTGTTTATCAAACACTTCATAACCAACAGTGCCTGTGAAGTTGACACCTTTTTTGGCAATCTCAAGACGCCAGATTTCAACCATATCCTCAGGGACCTGAATCGTTTTACCGTCGTCCTTAACTTGGTAAGAGATTTTACCTTCTTCCAACATACGGGCTATGACTGCAGAATCATCTTTGGTTAGATCAGTATAAAGAACTTTATAATCGGTTTTGCTTGCATAGATGATAATTCCTGCCATCAGGGTCATTACCAAAGCCGCAATTCCAACCATTCCAATTCTTCTGGTCATGTCGAGTGACTTAAAGAAATCGATTAAGTTCTGTATCGTTTGCGTAAAGAAGTTATTCAACTGAATCCTCCTGATTCAAGCCTATCTAATCATCCTAATTAGATCTGCATTTTCATAATTTCACGGTAAGCATCGATCACTTTCGTTCTTACCTGGTTCATTGTTCTGAAAGCAATATCTGCTTTCTCAACTGCTAGCAATGTCTCATGCAAGTTTTGGCTTTCACCACTTGCAAGCTGCTCCATCGCAACGTTGGCTTCATTTTGCATTGAGTTTACTTTCCCAATGGACTCCGATAAAAACTCACCGAAAGATTTCGCCCCACCAGCTTCACCGACAGAAGGAGCACCTTCGATATTAAAGTTTCCACCAAAGTTATTATCAACTGAACGGCTCCAGCCCTTGGCATCGGCATTCCCAAGTGTATTCTGGAAGCCTGAAATGTCTTTAATCGACATGGTTTATTCCTTAGTTTCCGCGGCCAATTTCAAGTGTCTTCATTGCCATCTGCTTCGTAATATTTAATGCCGTCACGTTTGATTCATAGGCCCTCTGGGCTTCAATCATGTTGGCCATCTCAACCATCGGATTAATATCCGGCATGGCCACATACCCTTCTGAGTTTGCGTCAGGATGTGTTGGATCATGCTTAAAAATAACTTTATCAGTATGCACAACCTCAGTTGCATGAACTGTCTGAGCATTCTCCGCCAGTTCACCTTCTAGGATCTCAGAGAAACTATCTCTCTCTGGCTCTGAACCAAATACCACTTCTTTTCTTCTGTAAGGGCCACCCTCTGCTGTTCTTGTTGTTTGAGCGTTTGCAATGTTAGAAGAATGGGCTTCCATTCTCTTTCGTTGTGCTGCCAGACCACTTGAACTAATTCGTAAGCTAGAGAGTAAATCCATCTATAGTCCCCTTACTTCTCAGAGTTGATGGCATATTTCATTATGCCCATCTTTTTATTAATCAACTGAACCAAGGCATCGTACATCAATTTATTCTCTGCCATTTGTGCCATTTCAGCTTCAACGTCCACAGTATTGCCATTCTCTGCTACAACACCGTTCGGGTTATCATAAATCTCTGGTTCTAGATTGTTAAAACCACCATTACCAACATTGTGATGACGTCCATCAGTCACGTTCATGCCCATCTGACCATCAACATCCAAAGCTCGTGCCAAAGCCTCTTCAAAGTCCATTTTTTTGGCCTTGAATCCTGGCGTATTAGCATTAGCGACGTTTGAGGAAATTAATTCCTGGCGCATCTCCCGAAAGTTCAGCGCGGTCGTTAGGGCCTTAAGTGTCTTGTCATTCACATCCATGTGACTGGCCTCAACAAATAATTTAAATTAGCGTAAGTTAATAAAGTAAGTAGCGCCGTCGCCTCTGTACTCATTGATTTTATTTCTAAGAGTACGGATAGAAACACCAAGTATTTTTGCAGCTTGAGTTCTATTCTCAGAAGTAAAAACTAGTGCTTTCTTAATGAGAAGTTTTTCAGCTTCTTTAAGAGACATAAGTTTGAAACCATCTTCATCAATTTCAGATGAAGAGAATTCAACTTTACGCTCACCATTTTCGATAGCAGCAAGATCAAGAGTACTTCCTTCCATATTAGACAAAGTCTTACGGATGAAAGAACGAAGTTCGACTAAGTTTTGATTCCAGTTATAGTCAGAAAGTTTGCGAGCAGCTTCTGCGCAAAGAGATAGTTCGCCAGCAGATGTCTCTGAAGCATACTCATTAATGAAGTGACGAGCGATCAACTCCACGTCTGTCCCTCTTTCGCGAAGTGAGATCATGTCGATCTGCGCTCCGTTGAAATATGTGTATAAAGCACGAGAGAACTTTCCTGCAGCAACTAACTTAGAAAGATTCTTCGAAGTTGTAGCAAGGACACGAACATCTAATTCATAATCAGGAAGCTCTTGAAGGATAGTATATAGGCGTTTCTGGAAAATATCATCCAGTGCGTCAATATTGGCAAATATTACCGTACCACCGTTGGCAACTTCTAGAACGCCACGATTGAATCGTCCTGTTTCATCACAACGGTAACCAAGCACAATTTTCTCAACAGTTGCTGTGTCAGTACTACAATCTACAACTTCTAGACGAGCATTCTTACGAGCAGAATTTTGGTGAATGTATGATCCAATAGCTTTTTTTCCAGATCCTGTTTCTCCTGAAATCAGAATTGGTGTCTTGGTAACGGCCACATTACGTGCCATCTCAAGTGCCGAGTTGAATTTTGGGTGATTGCCTACGAGATTAAAACCTTGAGTTAACATTAGACCTCCTGTCCGTTGTTGCTTGGTTTGTTTATAATTTCTTTTCTACTAATTCCAAAGTTGCTAATTCACTTCTACACATTTCCTTAACATGCAGAGGAACTTTATCATCGCTTGTTAAAAGACTAAGAACCTCCTTACCTTCTGCTATCCGCGAGTTCTTTATTAATGATAACCCGTAAAGGTATCCAATTCGCGCAGTGTAAGGAGATTTTTGAAATTTTTCTCTGAAAGCTTTTGTCATAATCTCGATCTCCTTCCATTCTGGATTATTCTCTCCAGCGAATGATTCGATGAGGAGATAGGTAACTCGTTCAGACACATTCAAGATCGGTGCCGACTTCGAAGTGTTGATATCCTGGCTTAAGGCCCTAACCACTGTTTTAAAGCGATCTTGGTCTTTTAGTTGATAAAGAGAGTCAACATAACCCATTAATAGATCAGCGGTTTGTCTGGGCGTAAGCTGATTTTTACTATTCTGTTTAACCAGCACTTTTTCAAATTCTATAATGGCATCTGTGTAACTTTTTTGGTGAAAATAGATCAAACCACGGTAGTAAGGGTAGTTCAAAGAGTCCCTAAGTGACACTGGATATGAGGCCAGCTTGTCACTTGCGCCCTTCCAGTCCTTATCTGCCACCATTCTAATCAAGCTAAGTTCCTCGACTAATTCTGAAAGATTAGTATTTTTTACTCTTTCAACCCATATAGGAAATACACGTGGCTCCTCACCCTTAACGGTGACGAAACTCTCAAGGGCACGATCATAACTCTTATAGAGTCCTAATTTAATAAAGGCGTCACAAACAACAAAATTCAAATAAATATTTTTAGCAACTTTGGACTCGTATTTGGTTTTATAAACTTCCCAAACCTTAACTACTTTGGCGTAATCTTCTTTAAAGTAGGCATCTTTAATTATTCCAAAAACAATTTCTGCACCATCACCTTCGAAAACTCTTCTCTCAGCTGGCTTAATCGAATCCAAAGAAATAGACGTCAAATAGGCCAGTGCCTTTTCATAATCTTTATTAGCAATAAAAAATCTCAAGCGTACGAGCCACAGAAGTTTTTTTAAGTCTGGGCTCAAGGCTCGAGACTCATCGGGTGACTGTTCAAGAAAGACTTCTGTCTCTTTGTCTGATTCATTTGGGTTAATTTTACGGGTAATTCGAAGTGCTACATAACGAAGTTTTGCTTCATAACGAGCGGCAGGATCAGTTGATCTATCGATGGCATTTTTATAAAGGACCTGCGTTTCCCCAATCTCGCGATCCATAAGTTCATAGCCAAGAGCAAGTCTTAAACGAGCAAATGGGGCCTGAAGAAGATAAGAATAAGATGATATAAATTCATCATAAACTTTAATTGATGATGAATAGTCACCAATTCGAAAATGACTTTCTGCTACGTTGTAGAGAATTGCTGGGTGGACAGGCTTGGCCAGTGATTTAGATATAAGATTATAACGCTTGATAATTTCTTTTGGTTCATTTTTGGAAAGGAGCGAAAATGTTATGTATGCAATACCCATTTGAGGAGGCAAAATACTGGCAAGTTTTTTGTCATTTAAAAATTCTTCGATTTTTTCAACTTGGTTCAATTCGGCCAGTGCATGAAGGATCGTTAGGGCGGATTGAATCACTAAACTATGATCAAATTCTCCTCTGGCCTCTACAAAAAGTTGTTTTGAGAGTTCAAGAGTCCTGACATGATCCTTCATATCTACACTGTACTGAATGAGATAGCGAAGGACAGAAGCTTTCATTTCATAGTCAGTCGTCATTTCTTTAATGTTGGAAAGAATAACCATCACAGACTGCGTGATTCCACGGTTTGGCTTGGCTATATTCCCCTTCAAAAGCGCATTGGCCTTAAGAAATTCATTCATGACAGTATTAATGTCGCGACCATATTTCTTCTCATAAAGAGTAATTGATTTATTTAACAGTCCCCACTTTTCTTCCCTGTAAAAATTGATCGTGAGTTGCATGTGAGCTTCTTTCGGGTCATCTATATTATTACGGTCCTTAATTTGATAAAGAGAATCTGGTATTTTAGAAGCCAGATTGAGATCTTTTTCAAGCTGGGGGATCATCGGTTTATAATCCCAGATAAAGCTAGCCCCATATCTAAAATCACGATAACCGGGATGCGGGGGTTCTTCATCTGCTATATCATTTGTCACTTCAACGACAGGCAATATGCTGCTCTTGCGATTTAAGATATCATTTTTTGCCACTAATTTTTTTTTCTTAACCATAGCCGCATCAGACGTGACTGGAAGTGGAAGTGGTTTTTTAAATGCTGTAGATTTCTCTGAGATTAAATCTGAATTAATCCAAAAGTCTAAAATGTATTTTTTGTCAGCATCTCGGTAAAAAGAAAATAGCTCCACAGAAGGATCTTTAAGTTTGACAGTGACAGTAGCAGGTTTGGCCGGAAAGTTATCCTTAGAGTAAGAGATACTTTCAATATACTGGCCATCGGCATTTAATTTGGCGAGTTCCCCTGCCAATGTCTGAAACAATTCCAGATTAACCGTTTCAATATTTAAAGTGCCTTCTTTCTTATTAATAAAGAATTGATCCCTTGGAACCATAAGATTCCATCGCAAATGAGTTTTTAATGTTTCTTGATTGAAAATATCAGCTAATGCCAAAGACGTAGTAAACGTGCTGGCCACAAATAGAGTCATTAATAGTATCGACAATATTTTCATTTTGAAGACTTCCTGTCTTTCAGTTGGGGCGACCACATCTTGTGGTCATTTTTACCTACCCCAATTCAAAGTGTAGCTTATTTTCAAGATTCCAAAAGACATATTTTTCCCATCGGCAAAAATATCCTGTCGCATATTTGACATCACTTTGTTTATGAGAGGGATTACAATAACTTATTGTATAGAATTATTATATTAACCGCTCAAATCGGTAAAGTTATGTGGCAATTGATTCTTCTTCTTATTACTGGATGCTCTCTTTCAATGGGGCCTGAGCAGCCTAAAAGTGCCAAAGACCATCAGTACAAAGTTCATTTTAGATTAGACAACTGGACAGAAAAAGAGGAAGACCGATCGGACTACGTTTGGGTTAACAAGCTTGACGGGCGTATTCTCCTTTCAAATAGTTTTTGTGATGAATTCCAGGATCAGCCATTGGACAAGCTTGCGACGAAAACATTCAACACAATAGACGACCTAGAAATTGAAAAGAAAGACTATACCACTTTTAACAATCGTGAAGCCTATAGATTAGAAGGCAAAGGTAAAGTGGATGGCGTTCCAGTAGGTTTAATCCTTTTGAACACGAGAAGAAGTAACTGCTACTTTGATTTTGTATCAATAACCCCACTTAAATCAGCTCATGAAGTTCAGAGCGACTTTGAACAATTTTTAGAATCGGTGAATTTTAAATGATCACGGCCAAAGTAAAAACTAATTTACAGCTGGTAGGAGAAATTACTGAGCTCTTTAAAGAGTTCGTTCGCTGTCTTTACACTCGTCCCTTTTATCTTGGAAGAATTTATGAGCAAATTGTTCACCTTGGAATAGGTTCACTTCCCATCACGCTGGTAATCGGAACCGTGACGGGCATGGTGATGACTCTTCAATTCGGATACGGTTTAGAAAAATTCGGCGGCACTCTATATGTGCCGGCAATAGTCTCCTTATCTCTTTTGCGTGAGTTGGCACCGCTCTTTACTTCATTATTAATTGCCGGCCGGATAGGCTCGGGCATTAGTGCTGAGATTGGCGCAATGAATGTTAGCCAGCAAATCGATGCGATCCGCGCCCTTGGTACCTCTCCTGTTCGTGTTCTAGTTGTGCCAAGAATCCTGGCGGCAGTAGTATCCCTACCACTCCTCGGGGTCTTATCCGGTTTTATGGGGATATGCGGAGGCCTGATCATCGCCTATACCGAATTTAGTATGCCAGTCGGTTTTTACGTTAATAAAGTTCTTAGCACTATTGGTTTGATGGATATTGTTGGTCTCATGATCAAGTGTGCCTTTTTTGCGCTGATCATCTCACTTCTGGCCTGTTATCGGGGTTTAAAAACTACCGATGGGACTCGAGGGGTTGGGAATGCAACCATTTGGGTGACCGTAACGTCGTCGATTATTATTTTAATTTCCGATTTCTTTTTAAGTAAAATACTTCTTTTATTATTTGGATGACATGGAAACACTTTTAGAAATAAAAAATCTCTCCAAGAGCTTTGACGATAAGCCGGTCCACTGTGGAGTGACTTTTAATCTATACAAGGGTGAAACAATTGGTTTACTGGGTAACTCAGGCACGGGAAAATCCGTTTTACTTAGATCACTCATTGGTCTGGAAGAAATAGACAGTGGTGAGATATATTACAGAAAACAAAAAGTGAATGGATTAAAAGAAGAAGAGCTGTTTAAAATACGAACCAAAGTTTCTTACTCATTTCAGAATGGAGCACTTTTTGACTCTGTATCTGTATATGAAAATATCGCCTACCCACTTTTTGAACATACTAAGATGAAAGAAGCAGAAGTTGATGCAAAAGTTATGGAAATTTTAACTTTGGTCAATATGGCCGAATCCAAAGATCTTATGCCCTCCGATCTCTCAGGTGGAATGCAAAAACGGGTTGGACTGGCCAGGTCAATGGCGCTTAATCCTGAGGTTCTTCTCTATGATGAGCCCACCGCAGGTCTTGATCCAGTTAACGTTGAATTGGTTCTAAATTTCATGAAGGAATTTAAGAAACAAGGATTCTCAGGAATCTTTGTCACTCATGACATACCAGCTGCTAAAAAGATCTGTGACCGTTTATTAATTCTCAAAGACGGTAAGATTTATTTTGATGGCTCAGTTGATCAGTTCGAAAAAAGTGATGACCCTTTTATTAAAAATTTTTCAAATTCGAATTAAGGAACAGATATGCATTTCAGGAAAAAAGATGAAAGAAACTTTTTTAAAGTAGGACTTTTCGTTTCAGGTCTTACTTTTGTTCTCATGATTATGGTTGTGAGTATAAGCAAAGAAAATTCTTTGTTTGAAGCGACAGTTAGTATGAAGGCCCACGTAGACAATGTTCAAAATTTAAAGCCTGGATCTTATGTTGAACTAAAAGGCATTAAGGTCGGAAACGTAACAGAAATTGAGATTTTAGCCGAGGAAAAAGTTGAAATACGATTTACCATCCTTGCCTCTCAACTGAAATGGATAAAACAGGATTCTAAAGTATCAATTTCGACTGCGGGATTAGTTGGTGACAAATATCTTGAAATTTATAATGGAACTCCAACAGCTCCGGCCTTTGACCCAGACAAGGATTTTCTCTTTTCAGAAAACCTTGCCGACATGAAACAGCTTATGAATAAAGGTGAATCAATCGCTGTGATTACGGAAAGGATCCTTAGCCGTTTGGACCAAATAATCTACAACATGGACGATGGAAAGAAGTTAGTCGAAACAGTTAACTCGCTTAGTAAGGCCAGTTTGAATGTTGAAAAAATAACTCAAGAGCTGCGCGAAGCTCAACTTGGACAAACAGTTAAAAATGTTAACTTAAGTATGGCGAAACTTGAAAAGGCCTCTGGATCGATTGAACGAATAATGACAAGAATTGAGAAAGGTCCGGGAACGATGAATTCATTAATTTATGATGAAAGTCTTCATGATAGCCTCAGAGCACTCCTTGGTGGGGCCTCTCGAAATAAAGTCATCAAATATTTCATTCGTGAGTCGATCCAAGATTCAGAACGTAAAAAAACGACTGCAGACTAGTAAAATACCTAACATAAAAAAGCTTACCCATAAGACTGAATTCATATGTAACATCTGCAACACTCCTGATCTATATAGGAATAATTGAGATTGCATCTGCCCGTCAAAGGTGCTTTTTGGCACTCAGCCAAACATTTACTTACTGGTAAATCGATTTTAAAGTTTTCTTACTTTGATTAAGGGGCCAGACTGGCCCCTTAATATTTATAATTCTAAATTCTTTTTCTTCATTTTCTCAATCAGAGTCGTCCGATTGAGGGTCAGCAATTTGGAAGCTTGATTCTTATTTCCTCGAGTTCGATTCATGGCCTGCATGATTAAGGAGTCCTCAATGTCAGAAAGAATCTGCTTTAAATCAACTCCAAGGTCCGGAAGTTCAAATAAAGTTTTATAGGTCTGAGTTGCTAGAGGGTTCGATCTGAAAATATTGGCAGGAAGATCCTCTGGAAGAATTTCATTTCCACCTCGTAGAATTACCAGACGCTCAATGACGTTCTCAAGTTCACGAACATTTCCTGGCCAGTCATAACCAATGAGAAGATCCATTGTGAGTGAAGCAAAGCTTATTTCATTAGAATGATCGGCAGAAATGAATCTGTCTAGAAAATGAGAAATAAGAAGTGGGATATCTTCACGGCGCTCTTTCAAAGCCGGCATTCTTATCGGGATAACATTAAGTCGATAAAATAAGTCTTCGCGGAATTTTCCTTCCGTAACGGCCTTATCAAGATCACGGTGAGTGGCGGCGATCACACGCACATCAATCGGAAGTGTTTCGGCAGATCCAATAGGCTCAATAACTCTTTCTTGAAGAACGCGAAGAAGCTTAACCTGAAGAAGAAGAGGCATATCGCCAATTTCATCCAAGAAAATGGTTCCACCTTGGGCCAATTCAAAACGACCCTTACGGTTAGAAATCGCTCCGGTGAAAGATCCTTTAATATGTCCAAAGAGTTCGCTCTCAAGAAGTTCCGAAGGAATAGCTCCGCAATTAACAGTTATTCGATTTTTTTGAAAACGGTGAGACAGTTTATGAATAGCAGAAGCTACAAGTTCTTTACCAGTTCCAGAAGGTCCCATAATAAGAATCGTCGAATCAGTTTTTGCGACTTTGCTGATTCTTTCAAAAACATCACGCATAACACGTGATCTTCCGATCATGCCTTCAAAATTATCTTCAACTGTTGGACGCTCAATTTTTAATTTAGATGGCAATCTGCCGCGAGCACCATCTGCAAAGAGACCTTCACCTTCATTGAGTATTTCTGCTGGAAGATTTGCCGAAAGCTTCGCCTGGAGAGCTTGAATAACAAGCCTCTTCAAATTTTCAGGCTCAAAAGGCTTAGTCAAATAATGAAAAACACCCTTTTTAGTCGCAGCTATGGCCGTTTCGATACTGGCAAATCCAGTCATGACAATCGAGACAAACTCAAAGCCCTTCTCTTTTAAGATATCGATTAGAAGTAATCCATCAGAGCCCTGCTCAAGACTAATATCAGTGATCAAGCAAAAAGGATTTTCACGAGGATGATTTTTTGCGAATTCCATTAAGCAATCTTCGGCACTCGAATAAAGCTGAACTTTGAGCTTCAAGGTTTGCTCTAGGTATCGCTTTAAGCTGATGCCAAGAAGGTTATCGTCTTCTACGATTATAATAGGCGGGAAATTGCGGTCTTTAGACCCATCAAAAGCCTGATGAAGAAAGTTAACGTCATCCATTTATCCTCCAAAGAAGAATCAAATTTACTAGAACCTGAGTCTTAGTGTCAATTTCTAGACTCTACCAGTTTCTCATGTTTTCAATTACTTAATTAGGGGGGTGTCAAATGTAAGACTTTATTTTACTTGTAGTCGCGGTGCATCTTCTTGAGAAACTTTACAGTCTTCTCAGGACCGCCTGCCCAGATATAAAAAATGTTACAACTAAAACCAATTAGCGCGAGCATGAAAAATATGGTGGCGGCTTTCTTCTTCTTTTTTAACCAGAATACATAACCAAACTCACCACCTAGAACAAGTAAGGCCGTGGCCCAGAAAGGAATATGGCGAGCAAAAAAGTAGATTTCAGTCATTAAGGTATTAGAGCAAAAAAAAAGCCCTCTTTCGAGGGCTTTTTTTATTAGAAGAAACCTTTAAGAGCATCGACCATATCTGTTCTTTCCCAAGTGAACCCTTTAGCGGATGTACGACCAAAGTGACCGTAAGCAGCTGTCTCAGAGTAAATTGGACGAAGAAGATCAAGACGCTGAATAATTGCCTTAGGACGCATATCGAATAGCTCGTTGATAGCTGCCGTAAGCTTTTTCTCATCAACTTTAGCTGTATCAAAAGTATCTATCAAAAGCGACATCGGCTTAGCTACACCAATTGCGTAAGCAACTTGAACTAGAGCGCGGTCAGCGAGACCAGCGGCTACAACGTTTTTGGCAATGTGACGGGCAGCATAGGCAGCTGAACGATCAACTTTAGAAGGATCTTTTCCAGAGAATGCACCACCGCCGTGAGCACCGTGACCACCGTATGTATCCACGATAATTTTACGACCTGTTAAACCGCAATCTCCCATTGGTCCACCAATAACAAAGCGGCCAGTCGGGTTAATGTAGTACTTAGTGTTTTTATCAATGTATTTAGCAGGAACTACTTTTTTAATCACTTCTTCCATCACCATTTCTTCAATTTGCTTATGAGTCATCTCTTCAGCATGTTGAGTAGAAACTACGATGGCATCAATACGAGAAAGTTTTCCATCTACGTACTGAGCAGTAACTTGAGTTTTACCATCAGCGCGGAGAAGAGGAAGCTTACCATTATGACGAACTTCAGCTAATTGCTTAGCTAGTTTATGCGAAAGATCGATTGTAAGCGGCATGAAAGATTCTGTTTCGTTAACAGCGTAACCAAACATTAAACCCTGATCACCAGCACCTTGGTCTAAGAATTTTCCTTCGCCTTCGTTTACACCTACTGCGATATCTTGAGATTGTTTACCAACGGCGATTGTTACGCCACAAGTGTTACAATCAAAACCTTTATCTGAATGATCGTAACCAATTTTTTTAATGGTCTTACGAACAGTTTCGTTTATATCAACGTTGGCACCAGTTGTAATTTCACCAGCAACAACCACTAGACCAGTTGTGATCAAAGTTTCGCAAGCAACACGCGACTTTGGGTCTTGAGCAAGCATGGCATCAAGAACTGCATCCGAAATTTGATCTGCAATCTTATCCGGGTGACCTTCAGTTACAGACTCAGAGGTAAACATATAATCTTTCAACATATTCTTGCTCCTTAATGGCAATAGAACTAAACAAATAATAAACTAGATTTTGGGAATTTATACCTTGCTCGATGCAGTTTATCAAAAAGATTTTTCGGGATATTTTGGGCTAAATTAGATCTATTTTCCGATTTTGGTAAAATACTTGAAGTAATGGGGATTTCTATGATGAAAAAAGATTTTAAGCCCATTTTTCTCACCTAAAGCGTAATTCTCGCTACCTATACGAACCACCTGAAAGGATTGCTTATTAGGATCTTTAAAAGAGTACAAAAAGGAGTAGTCTCCATTTTTGAATAATTTAGAAAGCTTCTCCTGACCATCGGCCAATAACCCTGGTCGCTCAGAATAGGACAAATAATCTTCCCAAATGCTGTCCATGTGAATCCGCCCTATCATGCTAGAGCGTGAAAAATACCTAGTCGCCTTGAACGGGGTTTGACCCTCCTTAAGAACCTGGAGGGCAATTTCGACATTCTGGGCACGCAATTTACGAGCGCTCGGGGCCATATCTGGGCAAAAGACTTTTGAAACTCCACTCATATAATAATAAGAAAAAGAAAATTCGCCCTGCTTAAAAAGAGAGTTAAGCCATCTCTCGTTGTTCAAGTGAAAATCAGTCGTAACATTTTTCAGATAAGGATAAATAAATTCCTTCTTACCAATGGAAAGATATTGAGGCTTATCTTGTCGATTAACTACTACCCGAGCAACGTCCATCCGTTCCAGGGCGTCATCCCCATCAACCCCACCAACTTCATTTAAAAGAATCGTTTCAATGACAAAGATTGAACGGGTCAATTCAGGTTGATTCAGCCAGTGCTTGTAAACCTCGGCTTGCTTTGTGTAGACAAACTTTTTTAGCTGATCAGTTGCCTTGTTGTGATCTTTAATGAGTTCTCGATTCAGCGTCGTCTTATGCCCATTAACTATAATGACTTTTTGATTCTCGGGCAAAGTTAATGACTCATAAAATTTTAAAGTTCTCTCCGTCCTCTCTTCCCATTCTTTGAGTCTGGAAAGAATTACCTTTTTTCCACGTTCCAGCTCCTTATCAATTTTACCTAGCACAAATTCAAGATCGAATCTCGCATCTTCTGTCAGATAAAAGCCATGTTGGTACAGTTCAAAATGAAGGGTATCAAGGGTTGTACGTAAATAAATATCAGAACCAGTGTGGTCTGGGTTGTAGGCCCCATCCTCAACAGTTTTTCGGAATAAGAATGCAGAATTCGCAATTCTTACAGATGGTAAATCTTCCAATTCGCGATTTTCATCGAAGACCTTTCTGTTTCTCAAGTGATCCACAGGATATCTGTAATTAGATAAGAAAGAAACTTTTTGAACCAGAAGTTCATAGGCAGACGTCAATCGTTTCTGCAGCTTCAATGATTCCTGACGGGAATGAACTTTGCTCTTTTCCTCAGATAAAAGCTCACTTTTTTTAAGCTCCAAAAGTCTAGCGAGGATAGATCGAATATCTTGAGTTACAGAGGATGAAGGGAAGCCGTTCTTTTTTAATCGGGATTCTTGCTTGCGAATCCATAACAGCTTTTTTTCAAACTCAGGAATAAAATTTGAGATTGATTGAACATCAACATCATTTTCGATCTCAGGTATCCAATAACCTTGGCCGCGATAGGCCTTGAGATATTCTTCAAAAATGCTTTCGGCCTTAGGGACACATATTCGTTCACGAAATTTATGAAAAGAATCCATGTAAGTCGACACATGAGTAGACATGTCTCCCTGCCACTTTATCGATGGAGAAGCGCATGACGAGAGCGAAAAAAACATCGACAATAAGAATGAAGTCTTATGCCTTAAGTTCTTGAACAAAAGTCGACTCCCATAAACCTAAACAAGTGCGGTTACTTAAAATTAACAGGACTGCATCAGGCTCAGCAAATGTATCAATGGCCTTTCGCAAGTCATCCAGCTTGCTTACGCAAACTGTCGCATGGTTTTTTTGATTAATTTCTTTTGTAAGTTTATCACTATCAAGATCAGTCCCGCCTAATGCGGTAGTGGCTATTTCGGCTTTCGCAATAATGACTTTCTCAGATGCGCCGAGTGAATCTCTAAATTCGTTCTGAAAAATAGAACTGCGAGCAGTTGCTGAGATTGGTTCAAAAACGGTAATGATTTTTTTATTTTTAAATTGTGCGCGAATCGCCTCGAGAGTCACCGTAATTGCACGAGGGTGGTGTGCAAAGTCATCAATGACAGTCATGCCTTTATATTTACCTCGTACTTCCTGACGTCTTTTCACCATACCAATATTGGCCACGGCGTTTTGCACATCTACGACTTTAAAACCTTCAGCTAAAAGAAAAATTAAACAGCTCGAAATATTGAGCACGTTATGTAGGCCAATAATTGATGATTTGAAAGAAATTGTTTCGCCCTTCCATTTAAGCCTAAAAGTTGAGCCCGTTTCAAAAGTCTCAACATCGAATGGGCCAATCTCAGATTTATCGCCATATAGAAACCATTTCTGAGCATGATTTTTTCCATGATATTCTTTATAGAGTTTCATGGCAGAAGGATATTCCTGATTAAAAATCAGGGTTTTCATCTTTGGAATAACGTCCCGAAATTCATCTTCAATCTTTTCAACTGAAGCAAAAATGTCTGCATGATCAAACTCAAGAGATGTCAGAATCAAATGTTTCATTTCATACAAACGAAATTTTGAAATTTTATGAAAATATGCTGAATCGTATTCATCTGATTCAATGGCAAAGTATTTATCACCCAATTCAGAGGGATTACGACCCTCAATAATACCACCAATCAAATTACCAGGATTCTGATTAAGCTTTTCCAGTAATTGAGTCATGAAGTAAGTCGTAGTTGTTTTACCGTGAGTCCCGGCAATCCCAACAACATCCTTATCTTTAAGTACCAGCGAACCAAGGGCCGAAGGAAAAGAAGTAAAAGGCACGCCGACTTTTTCAATCATACGAGCAGCTTCAGCTTTCCCTGAAACAGAATTTCCTACAACGATTAAATCATATTGTTTTAAAAATTCGGGCGTAACCTGATCGAGTTTGAATAAGGGGATGCCGGTAGTTTCAAGAAAAGTACTCATGGGAGGATAGTAAGCTGAATCAGCTCCTTCCACTTTGAACCCTGCTTGCTTCACTAGCACAGCTGCTGGGCCCATGCCTGCGCCGCAAATACGATAAAAGAAAACTTTTTTAATTTGAGAACGACGAGCAATAAGATCGTCTTGAGAAATCAAGTAAGTTAGGTCCATGAAAATCCTTTTTCAATAGACATCATTATAGCAAATGGCAGTTTATCTAGCGATAAAATAAGGGTAATTGACCAGTATGGTATACTTAATGTTTGCTAACTAAAGTCGTTTGTAGATAAGAAAGGAACTCATTTCTCCAGCTTTCATCAACTAATTTTGCGGGATTAAGTTCAGCAGAAATTTCTAAGGCCATCAAAGATTTAGAAAGTGCCTGGTAACTAGAAATGGATAACCCTTTGGTATCCTCGATTAAATGAGGGACCACGCATTTGGCCCAAATTTTCACTACATCCAGAATCCTGGCCCCAATTGGTATAAATGGTACTGTTTCTTCAAGTTCCTGCTTCGATTCAGCATGGGCAACCGCTAGAGTCCAATTTTTAAGATCTTGCGAAAAATCAAATTTGGAAATAATGACAAAGCTTTTTGGGAAAGCCATTTGAATTTCTGCATAAAGATTTGGATTTGTTACTTGAATATAATGAAGCATACTTGCCACTTTTAATTCATCAGAGACACCTGAGGACTTAATTTTTGAAAGGGTTGCATCCCAAGCTTCATTTTCATCCATAAAGTATTTGAATTGCCTGACGTCAAGCTTTGATCGTTTGTGATCTATCAAGCTAATGTACTTATCAAAAAAATTCGAACTTGAAAGGACGACTGCTTTCAATTCATTTTCAGAAACTTTTTCCAGAGGAACAATTAGACTGCTCTTACCCTTAAGATGAAGGCTTTTATTTACTTCTTTGTGCAATTTTTTATAATACCTAAATTGATCTTTGCCACCGTATAGCTTAACCATTTTTCCATGGTCAATAAACTTAGAAACGGTGATCATACTGACTAAAAAAATGGAAGCTACTGGAATAGTACCAATAATTGCTGCTAATTGTGGTTGGCCAACGGCGGCCAAAATCACAGGCACTACATATCCAGCGATTGTAAGCGCTCCATAGGCTATTCCCGCACTAAGTCCATATTTTCTAACGATCGTTCGAACTTCATGCGCAATTTTAATAAATGGTTTTCTTACGGCAACAGAAAATTTCAATTTCACTTTATTTGGCAAACCTTGTGATGCCAATTCTTCAATTGCTTCAATCAGCTTCGTAGGGTCTTCATCAGTTAGAAGCTCAGGTCTTTCTACAAAGGCCTGGATTAATTTGTTTTGAAAATGGAGATTAACAAGCTCTGTATTTTCGATAACGACTGATTGAGCTGAAGCAAGGAATTCATAATCCTCAATACTTTCCTGCGAAAAAGCATTTCCTAAAGACAACAATAGTGCAAATAAGAGCGCCAAGATTTTCATATGATTTATGAAGTACGTTTTGGACAATTTATCGTCAAGAAAGATCGATTTTAATATTTATGTTATGGGACAATCAAATGGATCTCAGGGGATATCCTGAATTTTTTTCACTATAGACGTTATTTCTGCCAAACCGCTTCCCCGATGGCCCTTCTTAGATCATTCAACCCCTGCTTTTCATACCAATGAATTTTTACGGCATTTGATAAAATGACGTGTCCGAGCATCTTGTCCGGATCAATCCAGATAGACGTTCCCGTGAAGCCAAGGTGTCCAAAAGTCTGGGGACCACACCCTTTTCCGGCCAAAGTGGATTCTGGATTTTCAACTCTGTCCCAACCTAAGGCAAATCGATGAGTGTGCCTTTGTAAATCAGCTTTTACTGTCTCAATAAAGCCAGTTTTATTCTGATAGTTTAGGAAGGTTCGACATAATCCATCTACAGTAGAAAATAATCCAGCATGAGAGCAGTAATCACGAATAACCCAGGCATTTGGATCATGAACTTCGCCATAGTTTGGTCGAGAGTTCTTAAATCCGTATTGTGGTGTTGGGAAATGCGAAGGAAGGTCAAGCCAGTTCAGGGTTTCTTTATCCCAAACTTCAGAACAAAGTTTCTTTTGATTGACCCCATTTTTCTCAAGATTCAACATCACTCTTAATGCTGAAAAATCTGAATAAAGAGTCTCACTTTCTTTAACTGGATAACTTAAAATTTGATCCTTCCAGCCCTTGTTTGGGATTAACCCCCAGGCCGGCAATCCGCCACGATGATTGAGGCAAAGCAAGGTTTCTGCATCGAAGGCTTCAGGTTTTAAAAAGTAAGATAAGGAATTGGTTAGTGGTTTTGTAAGTGAAGCCAGATCGAAATATAAAGTTGGTTCCGATTTGAATTTAAGTTGAGCTTCAAATTGGTTCGCCTCAAGTACTTCAAAAGAATTTTTCTTAAAATCAATCACCCCCACACCCAAAGCATCAAATACTTCGTGTGGCATGAGGGTTTTAACGATTTGAAGAATCTTTTTCATTCATTGAGCTTAGATGACTTAGAAATAAAACTCAAACATTCTGGTTTGTTTCTATTTAGCCGACTAATGTAGTCCCATAAGTCGGCAAAATCTGCACCACAAAACAGGTAAGGGTCAAGGTTATAACCAAAAGAATCGATATAATTTAAAAGGAGTTCCCATGAAAAAAATTATCACACTTATAGCTTTATCTTCCCTCCCCCTTACATTGGCTTTTGCCCAGGATCGTGATTACGGAAATCTCGTTCCCGAAGATCATTTTGAAATTACACAATCAAAAACAAAACTCAAAGATAATGCAGATATTTCTCGTTTCGAAATAGCTGTAACACCTACGAAAGAAGAGTTTTCCTACAAGGTTAATGGGGTTAAGACACCAAAGAAAAATCTCTTTGGGAAAAAGTCTAACTTTAAGCTTGCCGTAGATAAAAATGAAGGCAAGATAACCCAAATTACTAGCGTTAGTTTTACAGACAATGCTGATAAAGGTGGAGTTCATGCTATTCAAAGTACATCTATCTTGCCATCAGGCTTTGTAAACTCTAATACCAACTGCTATGAAGATTATAAACTTGGACTGTTTGGCACTAAGAAACAAGATTCAGGATTCAAGTGCGTTACTGTAAATAAAGACGTTTGTGAATATATTGAAAAAAACGATATCAATGCTGCACTCGTAGAAAAAATTAATTCATGTTCTGACGTACTTAGCAAGTTTAGTGAACATCAGGGAAATCTGCACAAACTAAGTAAGAAAGATCAAAAGAATGATGTCTCAGCAATGACCAAGCTCAATGGAAAAGTTTCAAACGCTCAAAACTTTTATGAGCTTGAAAGCAAAACTCTAAAAGATGTTGCTGAAATTGTTACTGGTTATGGAAGCGCCATTGATCACTGTGAATTCTTGAAGGAGAATAAATACTTTTCTCCAAAAGAAGAGTCAGGTGAGGAAACTAATGGAGCTAAGTCTAAGAAAGGAAAAGAACAATAAAAGATACAAAAGCCCCGGAAATTCCGGGGCTTTTTTTTAGTTTTTAAGAACGGCCTGGGCTGCCGCCAATCTTGCAATTGGCACCCTAAACGGGGAACAACTTACATAATCCAGCCCAATTTTATGACAGAACTCCACAGAAGCTGGCTCACCACCATGCTCACCGCAAATTCCCACATGAATCGCAGGATTAAATTTTTTACCTTCGTTCACAGCGTGTTTCATTAAATAACCTACACCTGGAACATCAATTGAAACAAAGGGGTCTCTTGGATAGATTCCACGTGAAGTATAGCTTGGTAAAAACTTACCGGCATCATCACGAGATAATCCAAAGGTCGTTTGCGTTAGATCGTTTGTACCAAACGAAAAGAATTCAGCTTCCTTGGCAATTTCTCCGGCCATAATACAGGCACGTGGAAGTTCAAGCATGGTTCCCATTTTGTATTTAATGGTATGATTTTTTTCTTTGAAAACCTTTTCGATTTCGGCTTTGCATTCTCCTTGAATAGTCGAATATTCGCGAAGCTCTGAAATAAGAGGGATCATAATCTCTGGAAGAACCTTGATTCCTTTTTTATCAGAGTCAATGGCCGCTTCGATAATCGCTCTCACTTGCATCAAATAAATTTCAGGATAAGTAATAGCAAGACGGCATCCACGATGGCCCAACATTGGATTAAACTCATGGAGAGCATCATTTCTTTCTTTAATCGCAGTTATATTGAGGCCTAAAACATCAGCCAGTTCCTGCTGATCTTTTTCAGAATGAGGAAGAAACTCATGAAGAGGTGGATCTAATAAACGTATATTTACTGGTAGACCACTCATCTCGCTAAAAATTCCATTAAAGTCAGCACGCTGAAATGGAAGAAGTTTATCGAGAGCTTTTTTACGATTTTGATCAGTTTCAGCAAAAATCATTTCACGTACTGCTAAGATTCTCTCGGGCGCAAAAAACATATGTTCTGTTCGACAAAGACCAATGCCTTCAGCACCAAATTCTACCGCTATTTTTGTGTCTTCAGGAGTATCAGCATTGGTTCTGACTTTTAACTTACGAGTGGCATCGGCCCATTTCATAAAAGTTGCAAAGTCGGCCGTGATTTTTGCTTCAATAGTTGGAACAATGCCTTCATAAACTTCACCGTTGGCGCCGTCAAAAGTGATGTAATCACCTTCTTTAAATACTTTGCCTTTAACAGTTAGTGTTTTGTTTTTTTCACTGATTACAAGTGCCGTGCACCCAGCGATGCAAGGCTTACCCATACCGCGAGCGACAACGGCAGCGTGAGAAGTCATTCCACCTCGGGCAGTTAAAATTCCAGTTGCTGCTGCCATACCTCCAATATCTTCTGGAGAAGTTTCAGCTCTTACAAGTACAACTTTCTTGCCATCTTTTGACCAATCTTCAGCATCTCTTGATGTAAAGACAATCTGACCTGAAGCTGCACCCGGAGATGCAGGAAGCCCTGTTGCAATAGTTATTTTTTTAGCTTTTGGATCAAGTCGAGGATGCAGAAGTTGATTTAAATCTTCTGGATGAATACGAAGGATGGCCTCTTTTTCAGTAATCATTCCTTCACTAACTAAATCAACTGCTACTTTAAGAGCGGCATTTACAGTTCGCTTAGCATTTCTGGTTTGAAGTATATAAAGTTTATTATTTTCAATGGTAAACTCGATATCTTGCATATCTTTATAATGATTCTCGAGCGTCTTATAGTCAGCTACCAAATCGGCATACGCCTTAGGCATAACCTCTTCAAGAGTTTTCTGATGTTTATTTGATTCCATCTTTGAATCATTGTTAATCGGTTGCGGAGTTC
Organism: Bacteriovorax stolpii; assembly: GCA_945905815.1. Lineage (GTDB taxonomy): Bacteria > Bdellovibrionota > Bacteriovoracia > Bacteriovoracales > Bacteriovoracaceae > Peredibacter. The sequence goes on from CAMDQH010000020.1 coordinate 29,701, forward strand.
TGATCCCTGCAACCACGTCTTCACCTTGAGCATTAACTAAGAACTCTCCAAAAAACTTTTTGGCGCCTGTTGATGGATCACGAGTAAAACAAACACCAGTGGCACAGGTATCACCCATGTTTCCAAAAACCATAGACTGAATATTTACTGCTGTTCCCCAATCATGAGGAATGTTATTCATTTCACGGTACTTTGTAGCTCGGTTGTTATGCCAAGATCCAAAGACTGCCGCAATCGCCTTCCATAATTGTTCAACGGGATCCTGAGGAAAAACAATTCCATGATCTTCCAGAATCACACTCTTATACACTTTTACTAGTTCTTCTAAATCAGCGGCCGTGAGTTCAGTATCTTCGTGAACGCCACGTGCTTCCTTAAGATCTTCCATATTTGATTCAAGATGTGAGGTGTTTAAACCTAAAACAACGTTCGAATACATCTGGATAAAACGGCGATATGAATCCCAAGCGAAACGAGGATTTCCGGTTTTTTTGGCCATACCAATAACAGTTTTATCATTTAATCCGAGATTTAAAACTGTATCCATCATTCCTGGCATAGAAGCTCTGGCACCAGAACGAACCGAGAATAAAAGAGGATTTTCCACATCACCGAATTTTTTACCAGTGAGTTTTTCCACCCATGCCAAAGCTTCCGTCGATTGAGTTCGAATTTCTTCGGTAATTTGTTTATTGGCCTTGTAGTAATCCAAACAAGCTTCAGTCGTAACTGTGAATCCAGGAGGAACAGCAAGCTTAAGGTTACACATCTCAGCTAGGTTTGCACCCTTTCCACCAAGAAGACCTTTCATGTCTTTGTTTCCGTCAGTTAGGTCACTTGAAAATTTATAAACCCATTTTGTCATGAGAGATCCCCAATCTTAGAGAGAAAATTTTTCTTTTAAATATAATTTAACTTTATCAACTGCAATTCTTTCCTGAACCATTGAATCCCGGTCACGAACCGTAACTGAATGATCAGTGAGTGAATCAAAATCAACGGTGATACAAGCAGGTGTTCCGATCTCATCTTGACGACGGTAACGCTTACCAATTGATCCAGCCGTATCATACTCACACTTGAAATCTTTTTGAAGATCACGAAGAAGAGCAGTGGCGACACCTTCAAGCTCAGGCTTTTTCATTAGTGGCATGATCGAGGCTTTAATTGGAGCGAGAGACGGTTTAAATCTCATAACTACGCGCTCTTTCTCTGCATCACCTGGAAACTCTGTTCTATAAGCGTCACTCATGATCGCCAGCATACACCGGTCACACCCAACTGATGTTTCCAGCACGTAAGGAATATATTTTTTATTTCCATCCATTTGATCAACGTACTGAAGATTTTTCTTAGAAAATTCAGCATGCTGCTTTAAATCGAAGTCAGTACGAGAGTGAATACCTTCCATCTCTCCCCAACCATGCGCAAACTCATACTCAATATCAAAAGCTGCATCAGCATAGTGAGCGAGGGCATCGTGTTTTTTAAATTGCAGCTTTTCTTTACGCAGACCATTTTCAAGATGCCAATTCCAGCGAATTTCTTTCCACTGCTCCATAGCTTCCATCTGAGTACCTGGCTTAATAAAATATTGCATTTCCATTTGTTCAAATTCACGAGTTCTGAAAATAAAGTTACCCGGAGTGATTTCATTTCGAAAGGCCTTACCAATCTGAGCAATACCAAAAGGAAGTTTCCTTCTCATAGTAGACTGTACGTTCATAAAGTTAACGAAAATTCCCTGTGCTGTTTCCGGACGAAGATAAACAACAGCCGCAGTTTCCTGAACTGGACCCATATGAGTCGTGAACATTAGGTTGAAATTTCTTGGTTCAGTAAAAGAGTCTTTTGCCTTACAAGTAGGACAAGGAGCTCTCAGGTCAATGTTGTCGGCACGAAAGCGACCCTTACATGATTTACAATCCACCATGGGATCAGTGAAATTATCCACGTGACCTGAAGCTTTCCAAACTAAGGGATGCATCAGAATGGCAGCATCAATACCATCGATATCATCACGAAAAGTCATTGCCTTCCACCAAGCATTTTTCACGTTGTTTTTTAATTCAACACCAAGCGGACCCATGTCCCAGCATGATCCAAGTCCGCCATATATTTCTGAACTTTGAAATATAAAGCCGCGGCTTTTGCAGTGGGCGACCAAATCGGCCATGGACTTCAGGTTTTCTTCTGACACGTTGTGCTCCTAATCATGATTTTGACCTTAAAGTTTTATCACAATCCTAAGGAAAAAGCCCATGTAACCGAAGAGCTTTATAAGGGTTTAACCATGACGCATTTATATTTTATTATGTTACTGAGTATTTCGATCAGCTTTGCTGTTTGCAATGAGAACACTTCCGCTGAAGTGATCAAATCAGTGAAACTAAATGGATTTATATGCACTAAGCAAATTCTATTAGGCTGCTCCTATACAGAATGTTCAGGAAATCTCGGAACCTACCCGAAGCCTGTGCTGATTACGATTCCTGAAAGAGTTGATTCATTAAGACTGCACTTTCATGGCCATATTTTGGGCACCCCCACTTCTAAACCTTATGAAGGCAACCTTTCAAGTATGACCAAGGCATTTGGGATTCAAAAAAGTTTATGCGAAACTTCTGAGGTTACCGTTTTCCCGCAAAGCACCGGGGCCAACACAACCTATAAAGGTTTTTTCACAAGCGACAATTCCTACACCCAATTTTTTGGGGACATCCAATCCACTCTAGGCAATAACCTCAAAGATTTTCCTCTTCATTTATCTGGTCACTCGGGAGGAGGAAAATATGTTGCAGGAGCATTAAATGCTGGAATTAAAACTGCAAAGGTAAGTATCTTTGATGGAATCTACGGCTCTACAACAAAAGACTCCCTTAAGGCCTGGTACGATCAAGGAAATGGAAAGTTAATAATTGGTGCGGTGAAAGATGGAGCACCAGATAATTATGCGACTCAGTTAAGAAATGAAGTTGGAGCTAGGTTTACTTCAACCAAGAGCACGATCAAAGGAACAATCTATGATGTTCGTAAAAGTGATCGCTTCACTCACTACACAAGGGCATACTCTAATACCGCCCATTTCAACACAGTGACTGAAATTTGGCCTAGTGGAAATTAATCTCGTTGAGATAGCTCAAAAAGTTTTTTATATTCACCGTTTTTAGCAATCAATTCAGAGTGACTTCCCTCTTCGATTTTTACACCATCTTTCATGACTACAATGCGGTTAAAGTCTTTCAGAGTTGAAAGTCTATGAGCAACAGCGATAACTGTTTTATGGCCAGCTACACGTTCTAATGCCTGCTGTACAATTTTCTCAGATTCATTATCTAATGCCGAGGTGGCCTCATCAAAAAGTAACACATCTCGGTTTTTCAAAAAAGCGCGGGCAATAGTGAGGCGCTGACTTTGGCCACCCGAAAGACGCATCCCTCGATCTCCAATAGATGTTTCCAGTTTTCCAGGCAAATCTTTTACAAATTCCCAGGCATAGGAGATCTCTAGAGCGTGCATGATTTCTTCATCAGTATGAATGTCACCACTTGTGAGATTTTCTCTAATGGTATCGTTAAAGAGAAAAATATCCTGACTAACCAGACCAAATACTTTTCGAACAGAAGAAAGGCTATATTCGTTAATATTCACGCCATCAATAAGAATAGCACCATCGATTACGGGATAGAGCCTTAGCAACAAACTGACCAGTGTAGATTTACCTGAACCGGAAAGTCCTACCAGCCCGATCTTTTCACCTTTATTGATTAAAAGATTAAAACCTTTTAGAACCGTTCCCTCGCCATAGGAGAATGTAACATTTTTAAATTCAATCGTTTTATCGAAAGCTTTGAGTTCTGTAAGACTATCTTCTAACTCTTCTTTCACTTCTAATAAACCAAAAATCCTAGTAGCTGCAGCTTGCGCTTGATTCAGTTTAGCATTGGCCTTACTAAATCTTCTAACTGGATCCATAAACATCGCCAGCGCCGCAACAAATGAAAGGAAGCCACCGGTCGTAAGGGCCCCTATAGACATTCGGTGATGGGCAAAAACGATGACACCAGCAAATGCAAATGAACCAATCAATTCGACTAATGGATGAGATATCTCCTCGGCTGAGTTACTCTTCATTCGGTGTGAAAGAAAACGTCTTTGAGCCTTCTCGAAACGCTCAACAATATATTCTCTCAACCCAAAAGCCTTAATGATTTTCTGTCCACCTAAAGCTTCACTCACAATATGAGTCATTTCAGCATTTTCTTGTTGGGCCTTTCCGACATATTTTCGAATTCGTTTACCCGAATAGTGCAACGTAATCATAAAAAGTGGAGCCGTCGCAAAAATAATTAATGTTAATTGCCAATCATGATAAAAAGCTACCCCTAGCAGAGAGATAGCTGTAATTGGTTCACGTATGACTTCCAAGGAGTTTTTGAAGGCTTCAGAAAAAACCATCGTATCACTCATGATGGTAGATATAAGATTGCCCTGCTTTTGCTGAGAATAATATTTGGCGGGTAGATGTTGAAATTTCTGATAAATTCGGGCACGAATCAAACGAGTTGATTTATCAACCACCTGTCGGAGCCCAAAATAATGAAAGTATCGTAAAGGAAAGTTAAGAATCCCTAGTCCAACCAGCAATGCTGCCAGTTTCCAGGCATCGTCAGAAGTAGAACCAGCGGCAAAACCTTTATCAAAAATATCCCTCACAAGGAATGCTTCATAGGCCTTGATAGCAGCAAGAGGAAAGGCCAAAAGGGTAGCGAATACAGCTTCCTTCCAAAATGGCCGAAGATATGGGAACATTAACTTGAGAACGTTGATCATGTGAATATCCTAGTCCTTAACGGAGGCCAAGTAAATTAAAACACGGAAAGCTATCTTCCTCGACCGCGATGGGACTTTGATTTTAGATAAGAATTATCTCTCTCACGTTGATGATATTGAATATTTCCCCGATACCATGAAGGCATTGCACCTATTCCAGGAAATGGGATATGAGCTTTTTGTAGTTACGAATCAATCCGGTGTTGGTCGAGGCTATTTTTCGCTTGAAGCAGTTTATGTTATCCACCGCCAGCTCCAAAATGATCTTCGTGAAAACAAACTCCATCCATTCAAAGATTTTGCCATTTGCCCACATACCCCAGATGAAAAGTGTCATTGCCGCAAACCTTCGGGACAAATGATCCAAGAACTCATTGAAAAATATCATATTAATCTGAAACATTCATACATGGTGGGTGACAAAATCATTGATGCTGAATCGGGACACAATGCAGGAATCAATGGCATTTTGGTTAGGCAGGTCCATAAATCAGACTTTCCGTATTACAAAACTCTACTTGATTTTGCGAATCATCTCAAAAGCAACCCATAAGACTTGAGTTCAACTGGCCGAAGCTGAAAGTGATGGCAAAAAAATTGAATGAGCTTGTCCGCTTCCTGAAAATTCGTTCCAGTTAATTCCAAATAATCCTGATATTTCGTTTGATAACCTTTTTTAATTCGAAGCAAAAATCCCTTTTCATTTTCTGCACTCACGCACTGAGTGCAGGAAAATTGCCCATTGGCCGGAAGAAAAGTAACCCCGGGTGAATCCATTAATGTTGTCCCACAATAAGAACAATTATCCGTCTCCGGCATAATTCCTAAGTGAAAAAGCAGCTTGATCATAAAAAGTGATAAGTGTTGATGGGCAATGAATTCTTCTTTCTTCAAAGAATCATTTAAGTGGAAAAGTGCATTACTAATTACTGAGAAAATCCCTTCATGTTCCATATTTTCATAATCACTGGTGTTAACCTGGAAGTTGAGTGAAAACTTTTGCAAAATCTCAAGATACAAACACACAAGATAAAAGGCCTGGATATTGTGACGAATAAGTTGTGGTTCCCAGAGTCTGCTAGTCTCACTCGCCATCATTAACTCGTTACCTTCAATTTTGCCGGCGCGTTGTTCTTTAATTTGAATTTTGACCATGGAGCCGATTTCAAAAATGGTTGGCTTGTGATGTTTGCCACCACCTTGGCCGCCGTAAATATAGAAACTACCCATCATCCCATTTCGCATGAGAAGTTTAACGATCAGATCTCGCTCTTTGTAGGGGACTTTGTGAATGACTACGCCTTCAAAAACCATTTTTCAATCTGCTTTAGTAAGTGGTGCCACTTCATCTTCAAACTTAATCTTGCGATAGCCAAGGAATTTAATAATCGATTCCATTTAATTCCTACTGGATTTTCAAGGGCAAAAACTTCAAAACTCTCTCCTCTGCGGCCTCCTCTGGCAACCATCTGAATCCAGAAATCCAGATTCTTAACTGGATAGAGAAAAAAGATTCGTGAAATATTTGGTAGGTTAACTCCATGGGACAGCACGGTTGTCGCAATAATAAATTCAGGAGGTTTTTCGCTCTGAACTTTGAGAGAAAACAGACTCGCCTCACCGCCTACGCACGTCCAGACTGAATAACCCTGATTTTTTAATAACTTCTCCCATTTTGTGACTTCTGATCGATAAGCACAAAAGATCAGATTTACGCCGGTTTTATGCGGAACATTCAGTAGATATTTTTCAATCCATCTCACTGAGTTTGCCTTGTAATAGCGATAAGGTTTATTTTTAAGTTGTTGATTACCATGATCTAGCCATGTTATTTGATCAAAATGACAATTAAACTTCTTGATTTCCTCAACCATTTCTTTTGTAAGAGTCGCAGTTAGAAATATCACAAGTTCAGTGCCCTGAACCATTTCATAAAATGCTTCCCACATTTGAGGCCTAAAACTATCTCCCCAATAAAAATAAAGATGGAATTCATCCAAAATAAGAATCCGAGCGGATTTACCTTTTTTAAGCCACTCTTCAGGTGTCATTACGACGCACGATGATCCCCACTTAGTTAAACACTCATTGGCCAATGCACGAAGAGGTGATATTACCAAAAGTGTTTGATCCATTTCCTGTATTAGGCTGGAGATAAGATGCGTTTTTCCAGAAGCAGGCGGAGCAGTAAGGACAAGCAATTCACAATTCATAAACAATATTTAATATGACTTCAGATTTTCTTCGAATTTATTGCGAGCAGATGCGAAAGTTTTGCACTATTGAACTGGCCTAATTTGCATTTATACTAAACAAAAAAACAAAACTCTTTAAACATCATTTATTCACATCTAAAAACCTAGCCATCAACCGACCTAAGTGATTTAATTGTTCCTCGTACTATCTAATGCGAGGCACTTTATGAAATTAGGTATTATCTTTTTAGCTTTTATTGCAATCATTTCGGCTGCTTATATCAATGCCAACAAACAGTTAAATCAAAGAGTTGACCTGAAAGCTCTTCATTTGCAAATGACAGTAACCGAACTTGAAGCCCATTTTGGATCTCCATTTTCCCGTCAAAGAAACTCACTTATTTATATATTAGAAGATTCTTCACAACTCTCGATCACCCTTCGAGACGATGTTGTGGCAAGTGCCGTAGTTAAATTTCATGGAGCTATTAAAATTGAAGATCCTGAAATAAGAAAACTAACCCTCGTACAAATGGCGCCTCCCGATTTACAAAACGATGATACAAGTTGGTTTTTTGCTGGAAAGCCATCCGAAGGATTAATTTATAAGATCACTCAAAATGGTGAAATTGAGAGTCTGACTTGGGTTCCCCCATTTACATATGGCAGTAACCAAGCAAAAAACTTACAAGTTCTTCTCCGTGATTTTAAAAATCAGCAACTCTCTAATTTGTGATAAAATTTTGCCATGATAACTCAAATCGAAAAACTCTTTGATCAACAAATACGACCTGCTCTGGCCCAACATGGTGGTAACGTAGAGATTATCGACGTGGATAATAACATTTTATTTGTTAAATTTTTTGGCGGTTGTCAGGGTTGTTCAAGTTCCAAAGCCACACTTAAGGGTGGAATCGAAACGTTGATTAAGCAAAACTTTCCAGAGATCACAGAAGTGGTAGACGTTACAGATCATCAAAATGGCACTAACCCATATATGTAGTTAGATTTTAGGGTCACGTAAGACGTCTAATCTCTCTCTTACAGATTTAATTAAATCAAAACTGAATTCTGCAAAAATTATTTTCTCACCTTCACCAGCATCAGCAAGAACTTCTCCCCATGGATCTATTATCAATGAATGACCGAAAGTACTGAGCTTATCGTTATGCTTACCCCACTGAGCTGAGGCCACAACATAAGATTGATTCTCAATTGCGCGAGCACGTGCCAAAGTGTGCCAATGCGCTTTTCCAGTTGGGACCGTAAAGGCAGATGAAATAGAAAGAACGTTCGCACCTTGGGAAGAATAGTTCCTGAAATGTTCAGGAAAACGAAGATCAAAACAAATGGAAAGACCGATATTATAGCCTTCAACCTCAATAATCTGGGGCTTACTTCCCTTCGTATAAACTTTTGTTTCATCAACAATTGTATTACTTGGATGCTTGGAGAGATCACAAGAAAAAAGATTCATTTTATCATAGATGGCAATTTCATTACCTTGAGGATCGAAATTGTATGATCGATTTAGAATTTTCCCACCCATATTAGTGGCAGCAGATCCACCCAGAATATATAGACCAGAATCTTTAGCAAGAGACCTGATTGATTCATAATGCTCGTTTTGACCATCAATCAAGTATGGAGTCGGCTTAGTGCCATCAGATATTGAATAAAACACTTCCGGAAGAAATACAGCAACCGCATTTTCTTTTTTTGCTTCAATAAGAAATTTTTTAATTGTGTTCAGGTTAACTTGTGGGTCTAGAACCGACTGTAGCTGAATAACTCCGACCTTCATGATTCATATCCTTTTCGCATTTACCTATATGAAGACAAGTTATAAGATCTACAGAACATGCTGAAAACAATTTTATTGAATCTTCTTAAATTCACCCTTGCTGCTGCACTAATCGCTTGGTTGTTGTCGTCGGGGAAGTTGGATTTCAAGCTGTTAGCTAGTTTGAGAGATCACCCTTGGGCCATTATTTGTGCCATTTTCTTAATTCTCATCAACTTTTTCCTGATTTCGATACGCTGGAAGAGCATTTTGAAGGCTAGAAGCTCAGTAGAAATTCCACTGTCTGGAATGCTTAAAATTTCATGGATCGGACAATTCTTCAGCAGCGTTCTGCCAGGAAGTGTCAGCGGGGATTTGGTCAAAATTCTTTACGTTCAAAAATTTGATCAAACCTTTTCAAAGCAGTTTCTGTTTGCATCTATTCTAATTGATCGAGTCATGGGGTTATTTGGGCTCATCTTGCTGGTAGGGATAAATTCGCTATGTTTTTCAGAGCATATTCTTGAAAACGCTCCAGCAATGGAACCACTTCTAAAATTTAACTACATTTTAGTACTTTTGATTGTTTTATCGGTTGGGATCTTTATGTATTGGCATCATGTGATCAGGTCAATTCTATTACACTTTCAATCACGATTTTTAGCAGGATTATTCTCTCGAATCATTGGACTTTGGGATGACTTAGTCATGATAAGATCACACATGCTTAAGGCAATCATCTTATCAATTTTTACGCAACTTATTGGCGTCATTATTTTTTGGACTTTAATCTATCCATTCGTGATTGGGAAAATGGATTTTGTTCAAGCACTGGCCTTTATTCCCCTGGGCTTCATGACTTTAGCACTGCCAATTGCTCCATCAGGCCTAGGAGTTGGCCACGCTATTTTTCAAAAATTATTTGAGTTTTCAGGAATTGAGAACGGAGCTTCGTTATTCAACATATATTTTGTAGTCACACTCTTAGTGAATGTACTTGGTGTTATTCCCTATCTTCTTAGTAAAAGAAAATAAAATTAAAAAATAAAGATTTTTGAAGGATCGATGTGGCCGTAATGAGTCGCTTTGGTTTTTAAGCTTTCAAGCTGAAGAAGGAAATTCAATTCCTGCTCGAAACTATTTAGTTTGCGAACTTTCTTAGATTGTTTATTCAAAATAGATTTCACGCCCTGAGGGAGAATGCAAACTCCACGAAGAAGATAGTATGCACCTTGGAACTTAATCACACGTGCAGTGAACACGTCCCCTTCCATTAAAGATATTGTAGGGTGACTTTTCACTAGAACAATTTTTTCGTCGTGAAGGATATCGTGAAGAACGATTTGTTTCCTGAAATTAATTTTTGAATATTCAAAAAGAGAATGGTTTACATTCAAAAGAGCTTGAGAGAGCTCAACTTCAAGTTGATTTGTACGTATATAATCTTCAATCACTTTTGAACCATCGTTATGACGGAACTGGAAAATGTACCAGTCATTGAAGCAATTCATACGAGACTCAAATTCTTCTTTGTCTTCGTCGAGTTTCCCTGTGATGGAGAAATATTTTTCCTTCGCAGACTTTAAATCTTCAAAGTGAGTTCCCAGGGTGTAGAGCCCTAAAACTTTATCTAGATGGTCATGGACGATATCAAGCATAGGATATTCTACTCTTCAGTTTTAAGAACTGCCAAGAAGGCTTCTTGAGGAATTTCGACGTTCCCGACCATCTTCATACGCTTCTTACCCTCTTTCTGCTTCTCTAAGAGCTTACGTTTACGGGAAACGTCTCCTCCATAACACTTCGCAAGAACGTTTTTGCGTAGCGCCTTAATAGATTCACGGGCAATAATCTTGGATCCGATGGCGGCCTGGATGGCAATATCGAATTGTTGGCGGTCAATTACCTTCATTAATCTGAAAGTAAGATCCTTGCCTCTTTGTTGAGAATTACTTCTGTGAGTAATCATGGATAAAGCATCAACTTTATCTCCATTGATCATGACATCCAATTTTATCATGTCAGATTCCATGTACTCATTGAGTTCATAATCCATGGAGGCATAGCCTTTAGATAATGATTTCAACTGATCATAAAAATCAAACATCATTTCAGACAAAGGTAGCACATATCCCAACTGGACACGATCTTCAGTAATGTAATTTATATTCTGATTAGTTCCACGTCGGTCTTCACAAAGTTTGATTATTTTTCCGACATATTCATTGGGTAAATGAATCGAAAGTTTAACGGTTGGTTCTTTAATCATTTCTATCTGAGTAGGATCAGGAAGCTTGCTCGGGTTGTCGATCATGAAAACATCACCTGTTGTAGTATGAATTTCATAATTACAAGAGGGGGCCGTGGAGATGAGGGCAAGATCAAACTCTCTTTCTAAGCGAGTCTGAATAATATCCATGTGAAGTAAACCTAGGAACCCGCAACGGAAACCAAAGCCTAACGCTTGAGAAACTTCTGGTTCGTAAGTGAAAGATGAATCATTAAGAGCTAATTTTGCTAGGGCTTCTTTAAACACTTCGTATTCTTCTGAATCAACTGGAAAAATCCCGCAAAAAACCATTGGCTTAATTTCTTTGTATCCAGCCAGAGTTGGAGTGGTATCTTTTTTATCGGTGTGAACAATTGTGTCTCCGACTTTTACATCGCGCACAGTTTTAATTCCACAAATAATCATCCCAACTTCACCTGCAGCAAGTTGCTGAACTTCAAGGTAGAAAGGCTGGTTGACTGCAAGCTTTAAGACTTCGTAATCAGTGCCTCTAAACTTAAAGTGAATTTTATCCTTAACTTTAAGTGTCCCTTCCATAATACGGGCAAGTACAACTACACCACGATAAGAATCAAACCATGAATCGAAAATCAAGGCCTGCAAAGGGGCAGTCACGATACCTTTAGGAGGTGGGATTTTTTTAACAATTTCTTCTAACAAGAAATCGACTCCAAGCCCTGACTTTCCAGAAACCAAAGCAGCCTCTGAAGCGTCTATTCCTATCACATCTTCGATATCTTTTTTAACTTTTTCTGGGTCTGCATGGGGGAGATCTATTTTGTTAATAACTGGGAGTATTTCCAAGTTATTTTCAAGCGCCATGTAAACGTTTGCAAGTGTCTGGGCTTCAATTCCTTGAGAAGCGTCGACGATTAAAAGAGCACCTTCGCATGAGGCCAGAGAACGAGAAACTTCGTAAGTAAAATCCACGTGCCCTGGAGTATCGATCAAATTAAAATAATAAGTGATTCCATCTTTAGCTTTATAGGCCAAACGAACTGTTTGAGCTTTGATAGTGATTCCACGTTCTTTTTCAAGATCCATGTTATCTAACATACGATCGGATTTTTCTCGATCAGTGACAGCTTTGCACATTTCAATAATTCGATCAGCGAGTGTCGATTTACCATGATCAATGTGGGCGATTATAGAAAAATTGCGGATGAGACTTGTATCCATAGAAGCTGCTTGACCTTTTTTGTGTGCGGGGTCAAGCATACACGATTCAATGGGCTAAACAAAGACCTCTTTAGAGATAATCATCATGTAATAGTCCAAATTTGACTCTTTCGCACGGATAGGAATCACATTGGCGTACCCAAGGTAAACTTCCGATGTTTCCTCAAACATGTATTCACCTGTTTCCACATTCAAGACTTTCTTGCGCTTAGGAATGATAATTTCAGCATTTTCTATTTTTGAGCGGCGCTTTATCGCAATTTCAAAGGTTTCAACAATGGAATCTGGCATAAGGGTATCAGTAATAATTTTATTTATAACATCATCGGATTGCATTTCAAGTAGGGCGTACATGGGGTTATTCATGTAAGTTAACTCCCCCTTGGCATTCGCAATCATGATGTTCTTTTTAACCATGTTTGCCAAAGTATCAAACTTACGATGCTCCACTGAAATTCGGTCAGTACGAAGTTGCTCAAACTTCTTCATATTCACGATCATTTTATTTAACTCGTGCGCTAACTCTCCAATTTCATCATCTAAATCATAATAAATAGACACATCGTAATTACAGTCTTGGAGCTCTCTAACGGCGTCATTGATTTTTTTGAATGGCATCGCAATTTTACCTGGAACAACTAATGACAAAAGAATTGTTCCAAGGAACGTAATAATCAAGGTTATCAACATATTTCGACGGGTTTCACCAATAATGGATTTGACCTGCTTGTCTCTTTGTTCGTTCTGAAAATATTGAATGTCCTGAAACTCTGAAAAAGCCTCCAGAATTTTGTCCGTCAATTCATTAATCGTAGATAATCCTTCTACGTCTCGATAAAAAAGTGATGATTTTCCAACAATTGTTTTCAATGAATCAACGTAGCCCTGCATGCGCGAAATAATCTTCTTTGCCTCTACTTCTGAGTAAAAGCTATCAAGTCTTTGAAGTTGAGACTGAAATATTTCACATAGATTTTCAAGTCGCTTAAGATCTTCTGAAGTCGGTTTAGTCGTGAGGATTTTCTTTTGCATCTTCAAAATAGAGACAGCTGAAATTCGAACTTCATCCGTTAAAAGAGAAATTTTATTCGAGTTGATTGTGATGCTTGAAATTTTAGAATTCAAGGAATCTAGAAAGAAAAAAACGGTGAATCCCATAACCAGCACGACCGCATTAGCGATAATGAAACTAATCGCGACTCGACGTTTTAAAGATAATTGCATAACTTACTCCGTTTACACTTCTTCTAAGTCCTGGAACAAACGATCCAGGTTTTTTTCACTACCAACCAGCACCACAACATCATCGGCTTCGATCACATCCATTGGAAGAGGTGAATCATTAATGACTACCCGGTAAGCCGCCTTACCTTCTTCACTAATATAGGG
>CAMDQH010000021.1 GCA_945905815.1 Bacteriovorax stolpii
TTAATCCACCTACGTCTATCGGGGACGCTGCTCATGGATTTGCCTTGTCTGGTGCTTTAGTTGTGAGTGGTGGAGGCTCAGGGAAATTCGTGGTGAATCCAGCTGGACAGGTTTGTGATGGTAGTGCTGCTGCTTCTGCCTGCGAGGGCGGTGGAAGTCCAGGAACTTGTAATATGGGCCCACCCGCTTTTAGTTTTACACAATTATAATCAATTCACCTGGAGCTCTGACGAAAGCTTGCGTTCCAGGTAGTTCATTTGTTCTACTGGCCTTTCTCAAAATGCCAAATATTTAAAGTTCTAAAAACCAGATCCTCCTAAAGCTGGACTTTGTTAATTAAAAGATTCAGTAAATTTCAAGCAAGCTGATAGTTGATTCCCGTCAAACCAACCCAAAAGACGGCCCTTTTGGGCCGACACTACTTCCTATAGGGGGGGTCTTAGTGTTTCTTATGTATAGTTATGTAGCGTTAATCCGGCCTATCCTTCAATCCTTCTTAAATAAGACGGTTTCGTAAATTTCAGCCGAATCTGACAAAAGGTAGCGAAGATTTCCTTTAAAAGTGAGACCGAAGGTCATCCGATTCCTAAAAAGGGGGGGATTTCTGCTTTTTGAGTTATAGTGATATAGGGTTAATTCAGACTGTCCTTAATAGAGAATGTCAGATGAGTTCATCTTCAGATATTAGACCCAGAAATAAAAAAAGCCAACGTGGGTTAAACGTTGGCTTTTTTTGGTGCACTTTCGTGGAAAATTATCGAACTGCCTGTATTAACTTTAGTTACAATGAATATTCTTAATTACAGCCTTAAAAACAGTACAAGGTCTATTTTCATCTGTTGCCGTATACTCAATATCAGCTTGAATCTCGCATTTAGAGGTAGTCACGACGTATCCACTTTGCGTCATAACGACTGATTGAATGTCTCCAGAAGTTACAACAGCAGCATTAAGATTTTTATTATTTAGAACTGCATTTATTTCCTCTACTGCGCAATGATATCTAAAACCTGCAGCCTGACTGTAAGGAATAAAAAAAACTGATACTGAAAATAAAATTGTAAAAAATAAAGATTTCATTTTAATCCTTTGTGAATTGAAAAAAACTATATCTATTAGTCTTTGGGGTGGAAATAAAAAAAGCCCCAGACAAATGGGTTAAATTTACGGAGGCTTTTTTTGGTGCCCCTTAGCGGAGGACTTTCGAACCAGTATCATAGAAAGCATAGCCCAAGGGGTTGATTTCTCATTGGGTCCCATAGACACCGAAGTGGAATTATCGAACTATCGGTAATACGCTCAAAACTCCTATTTCTTTTTTTTCATCTTCCGAGATTTATCTTCTATTGCTAGAAAATTTTCTTTACTCACGATGCTCCGCCCTAGTTCTTTTTCAGTATCCTTCCGGGCCTTTCCTGCAACTTTACCACCACGTTTTGCCACCTTTTTATTCTTATCGAAAGTATCAGGTTTTTCTTTTTTTGAAATTTCTGTAGTTACTTTTTCACCAAGCATCGTAAATATCAACTCAAGATCAGTCATGTGGTCCCGAAGATTTTCATTCTTCTAGCTGAGCCCCTTCATACTTTTATACTCAACGGGAGTCATCCCAAAAGTGGCTTTGGAAATTTCTGCAGTCAAGATTGAGAAATCTCGTTTGTTCTCAATTCCTCGTTCTTTCCATTCATCAGTTAAATTTTGGCGAATGGCCATCTCTCTCAATCGCTTATCAATCCAATCCTTAGAATAACCTTTTTGTTCAAAAAGCTCTTTCATCCGTTCTTGTGCAAGTTCTGGATTTTCAATTTCCTGGACTCTTTCATAACCAACCTGGGCTAGCCATTGCTTGAAAGGTTCGGCTTTGGGAGATGGAATAGATTGAATAATTCGAAACATGCCTTTCGTGTTGGCACAGTCAGTTTCACGCATTTTCCCATCTGGAGCTTATAATTTCAACCCGTGACAATTTGTCACGACTTGGCTCCCTTCTTCCAGTAGACGTTGCTTTAATTTTCTCCAGTAAGCACCAGCATCCAAACTATCCGTTAAGGCACTTACGACATCTACAATAGAAAACCACCATTCATCTTTACGCCAAACTCGCCTAATAGCCTTACTTTCGAACACAATAATTTTGTTTTGCTTATTCATTCACGTACCGTTTTAAGATCGCAATCTCCAACAAAATAAGAATGACATCCTTTTTTTGTTTTGATCTTACTCCAAGTCCATTCCTTAATATTTTGAAACTTTTCATTTTTATCCGCTTTTTCTAAAGAATCAGGGTGGCCACTCAAGCATAGGTAGTCCTCTCCACGAGTTAACCGTTTCCATACTTGATGAAGGTCTCTGCAGTTTTCCACTGGCCATGCTCTTCTTCCTGAATATTGGTGGGCCGGTTCAGTCGACTTGATCCAAATTCTAAAATCACATAAAGTTATCATGGAATTATTAGGACCTTCATTATCCCGCCACGTACTATATGAATAACTCACTTCTTTAGTGCGAAAACATTGCCATCTTACCTGTCCAGGCTGGTATCTGGTAACATCGTACTGAGGGTATTCACCCCATTTCTCCACATCGAATAATAAATCCTTCTCAGTCAAAATTCCGTAATCCTTTGTCAAAAGACCTTGAGGATACCTTTCCATTAGTGGCTTAAAAGCCAATAAATCAAAAGAGAAAGTAACAAAAACTATAACAAAAAAAATAAAACGCATTTAATTTTCTTCCATGTCTTTTAAATATTTTTTTATATCATTTTTTATCTTCTGCGTTTTTTCTGTTTTGCTTCTTGTCCTTCCTTTATACTCAATAAGAACTTCTTCCCAAGTTGGTTTTCTTTCCAACCTTCCTTCAGCCTTATCTCGTTTCCGGAACAACCATCTAACGGAAGCACAGATATTCTTATTAGGCTCCCATAATTCATGGTCTTCAAGCTCTACATAATGGTCCTTAATTTCACCTTTATTATCTTTCAAGATCCGGTACGTTTCTTCGGTGATTTGAATAAGTCCTCTTGCTAGACCAATCTTTGGATCCTTATTTTTGGCAGATCCTGTTGCAATAAAGCTTGATTCCGTTGCCATTAAGGCCTTTACAGCATTGGGATGAAGGGCAGGATCTATTTTAAAGATATCGTTCCAATAAGCAGTCCAACCTGAGATTAGGTCATCATATTTAGTTCCAAATTTAAATCCTAGTTTATGGGAGGATACTTGCACTTTAGGATTCTTAAATATATCTAGGGTAGCGATGAGATCTATTTCTTCACCTTTTAACAAATCTTTAGCTGATGGATTTCTTCTGCAGTGTGGGTCTACATCTTCAAGATTTTTCTTTTGACGATCGTGTTGGCTTACCCAATGTTGACCTATTGGACATCTCCTCCACGGAATTTTAACCTCAATATTTCTTGAGTCAAAGAAAGGTATCTTATACACTTTTGATTTCGGAAAAATTTTCCCAATGACATCACTCCAGCGTACAAAATGTAAAAGATCATCTCCAAGTTCCACCAGAAGATTTTTCTCCGCATTTTTAATTTTTTCAGGAGAAATGTTCTTTCTTGTTTTAAAAACTATCTTATGTTGATGACCTTCAAATCCTTTACTGAATTTGACGAAGTAACACTGGACACAGTCCTCTCTGGAAAAAGATTTCTCTAATACTTTCTTAATTTTTATTTTTTTTCTTTAGATAGTGCCATTACAAAATACTATGGCAGTTTCAAATGAAATTCCATGTCAAAAAGGTATACGGTACGATGTCACTATCGAACTGCACAAAAGACTGTGTTAAAATGGATTTTTAAATAAAAAAAGCCCCCGTGGGTTAAACGGAGGCTTTTTTTGGTGCCCACTCGCAGAATCGAACTGCGGACACAAGGATTTTCAGTCCTTTGCTCTACCGACTGAGCTAAGCGGGCATATCGAAATTCAGATAACTTGTACTTCTAAAAAAGAGAACTATAAGTTAATGTTTCAGAGAAATTTCGTCAACGACTATTCACTAAAAGATGGTAGTAACGTCTCGAGTCAAAGGATTTTATGTCCTCGAAAGTTATTTGTTTAGAGCTGTCGCTTCCTTGGTTTCAGGTGAACGCATTGGCATTTATACCTTCCCCAGATAAAACTCCGATTAAGAGTGAATGGGCGCTATTCAGTCACGGATACACGTCTCACAAGGGCGATTGCCTGAATTGGGCCACTAGGATGGTTGATGGTGGGGTTCCATGCATGATTTTCGATCAACCTGGCCATTATCTGGGCAGCTTTCATGAAGTTAGTCATTTTGAGCATTTTACGGAACATGTTCATGAGCTTTTTGCTGAAGCCTATATTCGTTTACAAGGACTGCTGGAGCAGCAACTTGGATTCGGGCAGTATCCGGCCAATACGGCGATTATTCTTGGTGGTCATTCTTTGGGTGCTTTTACTTCCATTAAAGCGCTGGAGCTTCCAACTTTTGCGAAACTTAATCGTTTGGCCGTTGCTGTAGGTATTGGAATCGATCAAAGAAAAGCAACACATCTTTTTGAAACAGCCTTTTACGAAAGAACACTTTCAATTCGTAGACAGTTGGTTTCTCCTCAGCTTGATTCCAAAGACGTCTTTGCTTGGTTGAAAGAGCAAAAAGAAAACATTGTTCTTTCCGGTGAGCGGATTCATTTGATTACTGGTGAAGATGATATCGTTGTGGGAAATCTGGGACTGGAAGCTTTCTTAGAAGTACTGGAGAAACAAGGCAATGTCGTGACTTGGGAAAAACCTAAACGACTTCCTCATCATGAGCCGGGAGCTGCAACAGCACATATATTTTCGTTTCTTAAGAATCACTTCGGTTGGACTTAGAAAGAATCGCTTTCAAATTTTTAAGCCACCCCTCTTTACCCGGCCGATCAAAAGCAGTACCTGAAAGTTTTCGTTTAAAACCACGATTAGATTCTTTGTCGATAATTTTTACCAAATCGTTTATTGGTAAGCCAAAGAACCAATCTTTTAAAAATGACAAACGCTCAGGCAGTTTAAGCGCTCCAATGACTCTCGCAAGTGGTTTACGGTTCCACGGACAAACGTCCTGACAAATATCACAACCAAAAAACTCTCCGCGAGATTTATCAAAACCTATTGGCGCCTCAGCATCTTTAAAAATCTCAATGGTGTAAGTTGAAATGCAATGGGAAGCAATGATCGTTCTGGCCTCGCCATCAATGGCCTTGGTGGGGCAAGCATCAACACAGGCCACGCATTGCCCACAATGATCTATATCTATCGTTGGATTTTCTATTTTTAGTTTTCGATTAAGGAGAAGAGAACCAATAATAAAATAGCTTCCTTCTTTTTGATTAATTAACATCGAGTTTTTGCCAAACCAACCTAATCCTGCCCTAAAGGCGAGGTCTCTTTCTAAAATGGGTTGAGTATCGAGCGCAATAAAGTGTTTGAGATCGGAATTTGATTTTTTGAGCAGAAGAAAGATGGAATTCAAGCGCTCTTTCAAGGCATGATGGTAATCCTCACCCTCAAATCCCAACGTGTACGCGGCGACTTGATTACGATTATTATCCAGCATCCATTTCTTCGCTTCCTGATAACTGAAAAGAAAAACCAAGGCGGATTGGAATTCAGGATAAATATTTTTTATATCTTTACGAAGGTCTTTACGATGATCAGATAAATAACCAAGTGGTCCCTGTAGATCTTCTTTTACCCACTGTTCATAACGATCCAATGATTGAGGAACTGATTCTTCAGTATATCCCCAGTCCAGAATTCCCAATGACTTGAGTGAATCTGCAGACAGGGTCAAAAGATCTTTCATGGATTAGTCGGAATAATCTCAATCGCGCCAGTTGGGCAAGCTTCTACACATTGCATGTCGAGATCACACATGTGCACCTTAGAAGCATCAATTCTGGTATCGCGATTTTTTTCTAACTTCGTTGTCCAGATTTCGTAAGGACAAACGTTGATACAGGCCTGGCATGAAGCACAGATGCTTGTATCAAGGGAGAGCTTTCCCTTGTCAAAAGACACCTCCTGGATCGAATCTTGATCCAAGTGCTTAAGGGCCTTAGGGATATCTTTAATAATCTCAACTCTAATTGAGTTAGTTGTCCCTTGGCGAAAGAATTGACCATCACCAACTGTAATGACAACCTTCTCTCCTAAATCGAGAAGCTTTTTTTGTTTCAAATCTTCAATCATCATGTCGCCGAGTTTCGTCAAATCAGTGTGATCATGAATATTGAAAAAATACGGACTAATTCCCCAATATAAACTCATTCTACGAATGATATTCAATGAATTTGTAACTCCTAAAACAGGAGTATTTGGACGAAACCTCGTCATTTTTTTACAAGAATTCCCACCCTCAGTAATAGAAATAATCCAGCGAGCGTGATTTTTCTCCGCCACAATTGCAGCAGCAACTTGTATCGATGCCGTGACACTCGAAATATCCATATGACGAAGCAGTGGTCTTTCTTTAGGGGCTTTCTCAGCTTCCTCAATAATTTGACCCATAATAGTGATGGCCTCTAATGGATATTTTCCAGAAGCCGTTTCACCCGATAGCATAACAACATCTGTTCCATCCCAAATAGCATTGGCCACATCTGAAGCTTCCGCACGTGTCGGCGCCGAATTAGTGATCATTGATTCGAGCATTTGAGTTGCTGTTATAATGGGTTTACCAAGCTCGTTACAAAGCTTAATCATTTTTTTCTGAATACCCGGAACCAAATGGTTTCCAACTTCTACGCCCATGTCCCCACGTGCAATCATAATCACGTCGGAAACCTGAATAATGCTTTCCATGTTATCTAGGGCTTCAGGCTTTTCTATTTTAGAAACGATAGGGACTTGAACTTTCATTTGATGCAAAAGAGATTTAACTTCAAGGATATCTTCTGCTGTACGAACAAAACTTAAAGCAACGTAATCAATTCCTTGCTTGAGGCCAAACAAAAGATCTTCGCGGTCTTTTTCAGTAAAGCTTGGAGCAGAGACATTAACATAAGGAAGGTTAATTCCTTTGTTGGATTTTAGAATACCGCCCACTTTGACTTTGATTTTAAGGACATCACGATCTTTTTCAATCGCCTCGGCCACAATAAGACCATCATCAAACAAAATATTTGCTCCAACGTGAGCATCTTTAACAAGATTCTTATAAATCGTAGGGATGAAGTTTTTGTATTCCGGATACTGATCTTTCACTAGTGAAGGCCCAATAACCCAAACGTCACCATCATTGAGCTGAAGAGGTTCGGGTAATTTATCCACACGAATCTTCGGACCCTGAAGGTCTAGAAGAATAGCAACTTCTTTACCTACATTTTTTGAGGCTTGACGGACATTTTTGATGGATTGTTCATGAGCATCGTAGGTTCCATGGGACATATTAACTCTGGCGGCATTCATTCCGGCCAAAATCATTTTTTCCAGCATCTCAATCGTATTGGAGCTGGGTCCGATAGTCGCTATGATCTTAGCTCGGCGGCCAGTCATAGATTATTTCTTTTGAAAAAAGTTATTAGCTAATACTTTTATATTCTTTCTTCGAATCAATTTGCTCTTGAAAACTAGTTTTAAGATCGTTTATTTTGGTTTCATAAAAAGAAATTAAATGCTGTTTGTCAGTTTCATAGGTTGTCTTAATATTTTGCAACTCTATTTGCTTATTCGAATCTTTTTGGGCCATTTCCTTGTTCGTTGAGGATTTCAATTCTTTAAGCTTCGTTTCATAATCATTTGTTAAAAACTTCAACGTAGTATCATTATCAATCTGCATTTTATCAATTCTCTTACTAAAATTTGTAGTGGTCTGATACATTGTATTTTTCCAATTATGCTCTTTTTGATCAGCTAATGTCATGGCATTTTTGTGATCTGCTGAAATACGTTCTTCATACAAAGTCGTCTGGCTTTCAAGCTTTTTATCGCTCTGGTCTATTATGTTCTTAACCTTTTGGTCCATCGTCATTTTGAGATATTCATTATCCCGTTTATAGATCCCCAGGCGTTGTTCAAAATCTTGGACGACTTGATCCATCAAGTGAGCAAACTCACGCTTCATTTCAAACATTTCTTTATTTCTGGATTCGGTTACGTTTTTGACAAATGCTGCCTTATCCTTATTGCTGACAAGTGTCACATCATCAAGCTTCACTTGGTGATCTTCTTCAAGCCGAGAAATTGAAGTATTGAAATTTTGCTTGAGGTTGTTTAATCGGTCATTCGCATTATTTCTATCGACTGATATTCTCTGTTCGAAGGCCTGTCTTTCAAGACGGTTTTGAGTTTCACGGTTGTTTACTTGGGCTTCCGCTTTTTCTCTTTCTTTTGAAACAGTTACAATCTTGTCGATACTGGCATCATTTAACTTGCGATCAAGCCTGGCCGTGGCATCAGCACTTTCACCTTTAAGGGTCTCAGCAAACTGGTCCTTGTCTTTAATAGTCTGCTCTTGATACTTATTTTCCTTAGCGACCATTTGATCTTTAAGTTCGTTATATCGGCTATCGTTGGCACTTGAGTCACGAAGACCCTTTTGGCGATCCATTACATCCGCAAATTCACCTGAACCATTATCACGACGTCTCTTATCTAAATCGATGAGACGCAACTGTTTATTAAAATCGCGGCGTACATCCGCTAGGTTGTTTTGGTTTTCACGGTTTGCGAGAACCGCTTCTCTCTGCTGGACTTCTACAAGTTTATCACTACGTCTACTATAATCCTTAGTCATGTTACTAGCACGATTCTCATACTTGTCCTTCATCGTATTCATTCTGTCGACAGTGTATTGCTTCTGCTGCTCGAACTCAGCATCTTGAACTTCTCTAGATTTTTTAAAATCATCGCGCAGATGACTTTTTAATTCGGCACGTTTGAATGCGGCTTCTTTTTGAGTCTCATTTGTTTGATCTTCATGCGACCGAACTAATTGCTGACGTTCACGGTTATTCCGATCTTTTAAATCAACACCTTGACCCGTTATTTCATCACGGTATGTTTTTAGCTGATTATCTGCATGAGATTTTGTATCAAAAATATTCTTTTCATACTTTCTTTTTTGAATGCTTTGCATTTCTGTCGTTGCGGTTTTGTCAGTAGCAGCTGCTTTTTTATAACTATTTGTGATGTCACTTAAGCGTTGGTCAAAATCCTTTCTTTTTGATATCGATTGGTTCGAGAAATCTTGGCGCTCTTTATCTCTTTCTTCATGGAACCTAGCATTGTCAGTATTCACTGAAGAGCGTGATTTATCTTCTAATCTTTCAATGTTTTTCTGATAGCTCGATTCAAGTTCCGCTTTGTCTTCGATGAAATTTTTAGCTTGTTTTTTTACCACAACCTCATTGCGTTCATTGGCATTCGCAACTCGCTTGTCCGCCGATTCATTAGTTCTTCTAATCGCGTCCTTGAAATATTCACGTTCCTTGGACAGAGTCTTGCTGTAATCTACGCTTTTCATAGCTGATTCCCTTAGTGAGTCACTTCTTGTGACGTCATTAAGGATTGTAGCATATGGCACAAACAAAAAAGCCTTGGGTAAAACTTGCAGTCCTACCCAAGGCTTAGATGATTAAAAGACTATAGTTATCTAGCTAATTCTTCATCTATGATCTCGGCAAAAACTTCCAGTGGCTGAGCTCCACTCACTAACTGCCCGTTTACAAAGAAAGTTGGAGTCGATTTAACGCCAATTTTCTTACCTTCTTCCATATCGGCCTTAACTTGACTCAAATATTTATTTTCACTTAGGCACTTTTCAAAAACGTCTGGTTTTGCCCCTACTTTTTTAGCACTCTTCTTTAGGCCTTCAGGATCTAAAGCAGTTTCCTGGTTAGCAAACATTTCGTAGTGCATTTTCCAGAAGAGATCACTGCTTTGCTCATTGGCACATAGACTAGCAATGGCAGCTTGTTCAGCATGATTATGAAACGGAAGCGGAAACTGTTTAAAAGAAACTTTGACCTTGTTGCCATATTTTTCTTTAACTTTTTTCAAAAGATCAGCACCTTTCGCACAAAAAGGACATTGAAAGTCTGAAAACTCAACGATCGTTACTTTAGCACCTTTATCGCCAGCAAATGGTGCATTACCAACTTCGATCGGGAAAGTTGGACGGCGCGGTTTTGAAATATAAACTTCAACTGGAGACTTTGAGGTCTGCTCTGCAAGCCACTTATCAACAGCTTCTTTTTTACGCTCTATCTCCAGATAGCTTTTAATTTTTTCACGAACCTGAGGATTGATATGCTCGGCCGGAATATTTTGATCCTTAATAAAGGCTTCAATTTCTTTTTCAGAAATCTTCACATCTTTTGCAATGTATTTGCTTAAAAACTCATCATTGGAAAGACCTTTGTTCCTTGGATCTTTTTGAACCAACTTCTCAAGAAGTATCGCTCTTAATTTGTTGAATTTAACTTCAAAAGCTTTTGATTCTTGTTCAAATACTTCTGACTCAATACCATTCATGACTTCAGCGTTCGTAATTTCGATATCACCAGCTTTGGCAGCAATACCTTCTTTAGGTGCTTGCTTAAATAAATAACTTGGCTTGCTATTGCCCTGAGAGCAAGCAGCGAAAGAAATGAGTAAAAATAACAAAAACAAGCTACTAGAAGCTTTCATAATACGTTCTCCTCTTTAAAAAAACTGAGTGTAGTCTAACTTAAGAATTTTAGAATAAAAACAAAGTGATTTAGTCGCCTATAGATGGGACATGAATTCGTTAAACTTAGGATGGCCTTGAAGCTCAGCATGACTTCCTTGCGCTAAGAGTTGCCCCTTATCCAGTAAGAGAAGACGATTAGATTTGATAATCGTTTCCAATCGGTGGGTCACAATAATTGTTATCGACCTTGACTGGAAAAATTTGATCAAGTCTCTAAAGGCCGATTCTAATTCTGAATCCAGACCACTTGAAATTTCATCCAAGAGAATAATCGGCTTGTTTAAAAAGAGTGCGCGAAGACCTGATAAAAGTTGCTTTTGGCCCATCGAAAATGATTTGGGATCAATCTTTTCCATCGGATCAAGCCCCCATCTTGAAAGATAAGAAATATTATTTTTGGCCAGCTCCCAGAAATCTTCGAATCCGCCGTCATGACCTAATGTGATGTTAAACTTTAAAGTTTCTGTAAAAACATGGGAATCTTGTGAGATAAGGCTCACATAAGAAGAAAATGCTCTTAGATCCTTATCTTGAACGGGCGAAATAATCTTTCCATCTATATCAATGGTACCTTGAAAAGTATGATACTGACCTGAAAGTAGTTTTAATAAAGTAGATTTCCCACAACCTGACTCCCCTAAAATACCTAATATTTCTCCACGCTTTAATTCAAAAGAAACATTCTCAAGCTTGAAGCCTTGGTCATATTGAAAATTTCTAAGGGAAAAATTCAACTTATCAACGGTCAGGTGACCAAATTCTTGTTTAAAATAAATATCTTGGGCAAAACTCTCATTAAACTCCGAGAGGCGAGTAAGTCCCGTGCCTGCCCTTTGAAGGACAGAGATTTTGGACGCAACTTCCTTAATTGGACTGATGGATTTTTGAATCAAATCTATGAGTGCTGCCAGAATGGCCACTTCAACTATCTTGGCGTAAGGAACAATTAGCATCACCATTGCCACAAGGATTGGGTACAAAGATTCGGCAGCAGCATAATAGCTAGCATCCCAGATATTGGCGTGAAGCTGTTTATCCAGAAATTCTTCAAATATTTTATGCCCACGCTTTGAGGCGTATTTGGGATTCGGTGAATAAAATAGTTCTTTTAGGCCAGAGGTCAAATCAGTTACTACCCGTGCCATCATCCCAGTCACTCGGCGGACTTCCATGAATACTTTGGCCATCGCCTTGCTGCCTTTCAGGAGTAAAAGACAGGCGATCACTTCCGCTACAAATAAACTTAATCCTGTAGTGGAATTTAACTGAAGGAAACTAATTAAGCAGGACAAGATAAAAATAATATCAATAAAGATTCCCAGACTTCCCGATCCAACGACTTCCCGTACAGCATCAGTATCATTCATGAGCCTGGCCAACACTTCGCCCAATGGATATTCATCATGCTTTTTATTGGTTTTATGTTTAAAGGGAGCTTTGAGCCAGAGTGAGAAACTGCGTTTTCTGATATCAACTAATAGTAACTGAATGTAGCGGTGAGAACTGAGTTGAAATAAAAAACGATTAATATATTCAACGGTAAACAATAAGACGAGCCACATAAAGTGTTTATCAAAGGCAGCATCATTTTTAAGCGACTGATAAAAGTCAGTGATCAATCTGGGCGTAAGGTAACCAGTGACTGCAGAAATCACTAAATTAAAGAAAATGAAAACAACTAAGGGCAACTCTGACCTAAGCCAGAGGTGTCTCCACAAATTGTTCTTTAAAGAACTCACTGACATGTTTTTCCTTAAGGGCTTCAAAGGTCGGAGCTTGGGTTCGAATACCAATTTCTCGCTCTATATAGATCACTTGCTCGGCCAATCTCACGGTGGTTAAGCGGTGAGAAGAAATGATAAATGTAAAATGCTTCCACTTGGGATTTTGTTTAATTAGTCGGACGATTCTACGCTCTAGGATAATATCAACGGAAGAAAATGGATCATCCCAAATAAGCAGATCAGAGCCTGACATTAGCGAGCGGATCAATGCAACTCGCTTGAGTTGACCACCCGAGAGACGCTTACCATTCTCTCCGACTTCCAATTTCAGGATCTCATCCAGATTGTCGGCCAAGTTATCTAATTGAAAGAGGACAAGTAATTCTTTTGCAGCTTGTTCCTCCAAAATGGTTACTTCACGTCCAAGAAAGATGTTCCCACCGATAGTATCGTTAAAGAGATAAGGTTCCTGTTGAACCATCGAAATCTTATGACCTTTTAAAATTAAAGTTGTGGCTATGCGGTTGAGTAAAAAACTTTTCCCACTTCCCGTTTCTCCAACCAATACTGACCATGTATGAGTCGGTATCCGAGCGTGCAAAACTTTATCCCAAAATTTAAGCTCAATTTGAATTTCAGAATCTGATATAATAGGCCTTGAAAGGATCATTTCTTTTTCACTCTCAGAAGGCTTGTCGAGAAGAAAATATAGTTCTTTAACTCTTTTCCATGCCGCAAACCCCTGCGAGACAACAACGGCGACCCAAGATAAAAACATAACAGGTTCTAAAAACAAATAGAGAAATCCTGAAAAGAAAACTAAATCTGAAGGACCGCCACCTTTCGCCTTAATCAATATACCACCCCAAAGAAGAGATGCCCCGAGACCAAGCTTCACATAAGGGCCCGTAAAAGCAAAACCAACGGCAGATTTATAAAACAAAGCAAGTTCTTCGCCAGAAACTTTAACAAAACCTTGTATAAAGTTTTCTTCTCGGTGAAAATTTTTAATCGTTTGCTTCGCCTCATAAGCTTCAATTATGTACTGCTGTACTTCCCCTTTCTTATCCATCATTTTTTTAAAGATCTTTTGATTGATGATAGTAGTGATTGAAAAAAGAAGGACACTTGAGAAAAGAGGGATGAAGGCGGGCCACAAATATCCATCTGTTTGGTTAAGTTTTGGAATTAATACCCAGGCAGCGATTAATAAGTTTCCGATCTGTAGTAAACCAAAACCAATGAAGCCCCGAAGATTATTAATATCATCAAAGAGTACCTGGAACAGTTGTCCCTGACTTTTATCGTGGTATCTATCAGGTGGAACTTTCTCTAAAAGATCAAGTAATTCCATTCGTAGTGTTTTTTGCTGAACCCGGGCCGGGTAAAAAAAAAGTAAGCGTGAAAATGTACGAAAAATTAAAATCCCAGCAGCAAGTCCCACAAAAACCCATACCGAACCCTGGGCCAAATTGCCGTCCGTCATAATGAGGGTCAATTTCCGAATGCGGTCAGGTAGTTCTGCTTGCAAATTTTGTAGAATATATAAGCAGGAGAAGGCTCCCAGATAGTACCATTTAAATTCAAGTGCATGGTTCCCCACCCAGGGGCCAAATCTTCGGGATAATCGCAAGGTCATAGAGAAAAAATTTAGTCTTTTTTTTGCTCAAAGTCATGGCGAATAACGATAAAGGATGATGACATTGTATAGATTTCTTTTTAACATGTTCAGCATTGCGAGGTTAGCTCAGTGGTAGAGTTCTTGGTCGACATCCAAGCTGTCACAGGTTCAAATCCTGTACCTCGCACCATTTTTTCCTGATATTGATATGTGGCATACCGTGCCAAACTATAATTGCCTGACATTTAATCTAATAACTTGAAAATGGCGACCTCCATTTCATATGATATGCCCCTATAACTTTAAAAGGTGGGCCACATGAAATTTGTATCGATAGTTTCGCTTATTGCTCTACTCGCTTTTCTGGCCGGATGTTCTTCATCTACTTCCAAACTCACAAAACAAGACGCAACGGGATCCACCAGAATAGTTTATGGAAAGATCATCGATCTTAACCCAGAATCAATTCCCTCTGAACTGCAGCTTACTTATACGTTATCTAGCGTTCCTCAAAATAACATTTTGGCAGGTTTTGATAATAAATTTCCAAAACTGGAACCAAAGTCGAACTTCTTTTGGATTTCAATCCCAAGTAATTCTGAATATTTTGGTGTGAACTCTATTCGCTTCAAACTGACTGGAGTTGATGGAGAAGCCATTATCCGTAATGACAAGACTCAAACCCCGCTATTTGGAACGCCATTGCAAAAAGGAACGGAGCCCATATACATTGGTGACATCACTATCAGATCAGGGATGAGAAAATATACTGCAGGACTTGAAACTGAAGGTTTCGACTTGAAAGAAGCCTACATCAAAAACAATCTTGCTGTTGCAAAAGAATTCCTGGATAAGAACGGAATTGATTCAAATAATTTGATCATAACTCCATTTAAGCTACGTACCCAACAACAAGCGAACCACAAAAGTGGCCGATCTTCTAAATTATAAGAATCAATTAAAAGACCTGATTTAATCAACTCAGGTCTTTTGGATTTCTAGAAACTATTTTTATTTTTTGATTACAAGTGTAGAGAAATCCTAGAATATTGATCTCTTCAAGGTTTAGCCCGCTTCCAAAATATTCTGGTAAATATGCGATCGCCTTTCCACTAACAACAAGCTCTTATCAAGATTGAAGGCAAATGGCTTATTGTAGGTGGGATATACCATTTTAAAGAAAATTAAGTTACTGTTTTGAAATGAAAACAATGACAATACTCTTCCTCTCAGTAACTCTTGTGAGTTGTTCCTCTAAAAAAGGATCAAGTGTTTCACCTGATGAGTATTTAAATCTTAACAAGATCAACTCCTCAAAGCACAAGGCATGCATTCAACATCGTTCTAAAATACTCGAGAGGCCAATAAAAACGGTTGATGTTGCTGAACTCGGTGACGAGCTTTATTTTTTTGTGAGAGATGAAAAGAGCGCACTCTTTTACATCGAAAAATTTGATCTTTCAAAATTTACAATGAAAGAAAACCAACAAGAACACGAAGCGATTGTGATGGCTTGTATTACTGATCGTGATTCCAAGTATGTCTCCTGTGATAGTAGCTTTACTGCATTCAAGTTTTTTCGGGGTTTAATTTATGGAATGAATCAGTACGGTTGGTCGCAAACGACAATCAATAAGGCCCAAGAAAAAACTTTAAAATATCTCGAATATGTCGCACAATGCGAGCCATCCCTAATGGATCTTGAGTATGCGAATGATCTATTAATGCGATTAGCTCAAAGAGGTTATGTGGAAAAATCGCTTTATGCTGAAACCGCTACTTTTAAAAGTAGGTGTGAAGATACCAATCAAGAGTTAAGAAAGAATATTACAAGACTTCAAAAGAAAAAAATTACTTGCGACGATATTGGAGAATTCTATATGGCCGAAAGAACGAAGGCAAAGGAACTGGCCTATCAACTATTACTGATCTCAAACAAGACGAAATAAATGATTCAAGACATCCATTTTTATTTCTTTTGAAATAAGATCAGGATTCTCTTTGGCCAAATGGAATACTTTGTCCTGATAAACAAGTTCAGCGCCTACTAAATCAAACTTTAACTCAGCATCCACAAAAGAGCGAAACTCACACGTCTCCTCTTTGATCATATTTCTAAAACTTAATGTTTTAAGTTTTCGAGTAGTCTTGAAATAAACTAACCACTTGTAGATATCTGACATCGATGCCTGTGATGAAAGATCAAGCCTCTTAGTCTCAATCACACAAAGATCATCTGATGAAAAATAATAAAGACATTGAAATCGATCCATTCAAACAATCTCTCACATCGTTTGATCCATGGAAAGATGATATCTGCAAATTTCATTCGTTTTTTCGTCTACAATAGAATAATTACCTTTGAAGTGTTTCACACCAGGTGCGAGGCTAAATTGTCCTGCAAGGTTGAGCCTCTTACAACTATCGATTTTAAAACTTGTTCCCGGCAAAGGGCGACAACTCCGACTACTAATATCTATGCGTGTAGAATCTGGATCCGTAAAATTCCGGCCGATACGATGTATCGGAGGATTAACAATTGCACTCAATTCCTCAAGTGCTAGACCTATTTCAAAATTCTCATCCAGAACCAGACGAATATTTGTGAAAGTGTGTAGACTACATTTGTTACTGGTGTCGACCTCTTCAGTTACCATTCCCTTATACATTCCACAATAACCTGCGAGGGCACCAAATCCTTCCTGACACCTACTCTCTTCTTGTTTTTGCGCCAGTCTTGTATCTGTTTTACCAGTCAAATTGGCCTCAATCACGGCGGTACGAACGGGTTTACCTGTATCATCACGCAAGACTATACTGATAGGCACAAGTAATGAGCCCTCACCACCTTTTAAGTCTGATCCAAGAAAGGTTATCGTTCGTACACCTCTTATTTCTTCTGGAAATGTCACAACAAAAATTCGTCCTAACTCTCCAGAAATCCCTTTCGCTGGAACCGATTTTGTATATGCATTATCACTGTAAGTACCAATCGCTTTTCCATCAATTTCACTCCACTTCAAAGTAAAATCAACTTTCTTATCTGTTTTGGTGATCTTGGCCAGCGTTCCTTTCAGTTCATATTGAGCTTCCTGGGCATTTGCCTTAAACGAAAAAAAAAGTAAAACAAGAATGAATATTTTCATATTTAACCTTTAATATTTATGAACAACCGTTGTTTCGCCATCAATTGAGACACGAACCCAATGTCTCTTTAGAATCCATCTTGTTTCGGGACTTACTGGGATAGTTGGTATGATATTGAAGAAACTATATGAATTTGACTTTATTGAAAGCGATCTTTTCAGCTTTCCAGTTATGGGCACCATCTCAATTTCTGTGCACCATCCCTTCACTTCAGAACAGCGATTTATGTAATCAACAGCAATTAACCAATCGCTAGGAGTGCAGAGGTAATCGGCCAACAGATGGTCAATTTCAGCTTGAGTAATCTCATTACCACTACATTTATTTCCAGCAATACTAAGCATATTTGAAAGACGTGTACTGAATGTCATCTCAGGTGTCGCGTGTGCTAATTTTACGAATAAGAGAATAAGAAGGGAATATTTCATACATGGGCCCCTGGTTAAAAGGAACCCATGATAGATATAAGAAATTATCGTCTATGAACAATCACGATGCGAAAATGAAATGCGTTAGATCCGTTTTAAGAAACCAACCATTTTTTTGGCAACAATATCAGAATATCCTAGCTCGTCGCGGATAATTTTTAGGCTTTCGCAACTAAGTCCAGGATCTTTATTTAACTTTTCACGAAGACCATCAACATAAACTCTTGATTCCTGCATCACAATTTTTATTTCATTATGCAAATCTTTGTTAACAATTTGATTTACGCTAAGTTCATCCAAGACACTTAGTGCCACAAGTCTATTGAGTAGTGGAAAACTTCCTTCTGAAAAATACTTAACGTAGTCCACTGCGACCTTTTTGCCTTCAAGCTTCAAATCTACAGGCCAAGGATACTTCTTGAGGGCAACAGCTAAAGATTGAAAATAGTTCAATTCCGAAAACATCAAAGAGCACGTTCCTAAAATTTTATACTGCTTATCAAATTCTTTTATCGACTCGGGATCGCATTGATTGACAATATTTGTGACTAATTGAGACTTCGGCTTAGTTAGACCGCGGCTAATATCAAACTTACCCAAGACGTCACGGGCCAATTTTTCATCTTTAGTAAAAACAATTTCAGGGTTTTTTGCCCCTTTCATTTCAGTATATGCCCGATCAAGAACCGTTTTTTGATAATTGGTACATTCCTGAATATCTGTTTCAGAAATTTTAACAGGTTCAGATTTAGGCGCACTCTTTTTTGAGAATTGTGAACAGGAAGATAAGATGGCCAATACCGATAGTAGATACATTTTCATAATCGCTCCAAGCGTAATAGGATG
The DNA here is from genome assembly GCA_945905815.1 of Bacteriovorax stolpii. Classification (GTDB taxonomy): domain Bacteria; phylum Bdellovibrionota; class Bacteriovoracia; order Bacteriovoracales; family Bacteriovoracaceae; genus Peredibacter. The sequence goes on from CAMDQH010000021.1 coordinate 18,462, forward strand.
ATATAAAGTGTACAAATATTTATGGATAAACGCATCTAAAGTAGCAATCCTGACTGTTCCGTTCAGGCATTGAATAAGATTGTGTATTTTTCCAATTTACCAGACCATAGACTCATGATGATTCGGACATTTATACTGCTTCTAGTATTATGTAGCTGCGCTACTAAACCCAATGACCCAATAATTTCTGGGGCCGTGATTCGGATAACAGAAGTTGGCCCAAATAAATGGACTGCTATTACCAGACAAAATCTTGAGCATCTTATGCAGGTCTACGACTTAGCACCACTTCTATATACCCTCGATATTCAAATTCAGTCTCAGGTAGTACCTCACTCGCACCCAATTCTTACGCTGAACACTCGCTACGCTGAACAGCCCAATAAACTCTTGTCTGTTTTTGTTCATGAACAACTCCACTGGTGGGGAGAAAAAAACAAAATTGAAATGAATAAGGCGATTGAGGAAATAAAGATACTTTTCCCCAATCTCCCTAAAGAAGGAATCGCTAAAGACGCAAACTCAACTTATTTGCACTTAGTTATCTGCTTCTTGGAATATAAAACCATGATCCATTTTTTAAAAAAGAAAGAAGCTAATAAAATACTCAAAGACTTCATTCAAAAAGATAAGATTTACCCTTGGATCAATACCCAGGTTTATCTAAAATATAAGTCTATTGATGCAATTATAAAAAAGCACAAGTTATCACCTCTTTAAATTGATTTGAATTTAACCTGTTTGAAAAACTTAAAAACCTACAAAAAATCCACCACTTTCATCCGCAAGAGCTCTGAGGAATTTATAGCGAATGCTTGTTTTATCTTTGGTCATCTCTGAGCCAACGCCAATACAGTTGATTTGAATTTTGGTTGCGTTCTCTTCTCTCACAACTCTAAGGATGTCATATACATCATCTCTTTTATTTGAATTATGAAAGGTAGGTGCTCCATCAGTAAGTAATACTATATCGGATAATTGTGGATAGTTTTTCAGCGTAAATAATAAAACATCACGAGTAGGAGTGCCACCATATGGCTTCAATGTATAAATAAAATCAAAAATATCCATTTGATTTATTTGAGTATTGTCTTTGGCCTCTCCCCAGAGACTCTTAAATGGGGCCCTTTCGCCGTAGGGATAACGAACCACTTCAATTTTATATTCAGGCGCCATTGAAGTGATTAGCATTTTCATTCCGGCCTTCACTTGGCCCATACGGTCTTCTTCTATCATTGAATAAGAAGTATCGATTATAAAAAGAATCTCTTTACCTTTAAATTTAAATCCAACATCAAGATCTTTACCACCGGCCCCAACCGCTTCCTTTGCCTCCTTCTCTAATTGAATGAAAGCGAGCTTTTCAGTCACCTCTGCAAGCTGAGCTCTCACTTTATCTAGCTCAATGTCCGATTTTATCGGTTCTTTTACGATCTCTTTGACAACTTCAGCTGTCGGAGCGGTAATAGGTTGATTTTTAGGAATCGCTACATACAAAATAATAACTGCACCTAGAGCTCCACTAAGGAGATCCAGAAATGAGATCGAAAATACTTCAATTGGCCGGCGTTTTCTCATTCTACTTCGATCTTATTGATTAAATTATCAATTACAAATTCTTTTAAATCTGAGTGGAAGCGATCCGTTTCTTCCTGCAGTTGATGAACAAACCACATGATGATAATAGAAAGTAATAAAGCAATAAGTGTCGTATCAAATGCCACTCCTAGTAGCATTGTAATTTTATCCATGTCGCCTGTGTTGGCCACAATCAAGGCCTGAGAAATACCAATTACGGTACCTACGAATCCAATTGATGGAATAACCCAAGTGAGATATCTAATAACTGATTGATCTCCCTCTGATTTCTCCTGCGAAACCTCAATCTGAATACTCACAATAGCAATCAATTCTGAGAGTGATCCCGAAGTTCTGAACTTCGTACATGCCTTTTTTAAAAGATCGCTCAATATGTATTTTTCTTTGCGCTCAAACTCAATAAGCTTGAATTTAAGATTGTTAATATCCTGAGGCATGAAAACATGTTTATCGTTTGTTGGAATAAGGTTCATTTTGAAGGCTTTGCGCTCTCGTGCTATAACACGCAGCTTCTCATGCACCTCAAACCATGCCCAAAAGAAAGCAAGATAAGTTACACTCTGCACATATCCACCATTGATAACGTCCCCTCCTAAAAGGAGGAGAAAACGATAAAAGCCGGGTGAGCTTTCCTTTGAAACCACGCTTAGCATGATCATGCAAATTGCCGTAATTAAAAGTGCAATACCTGACGAAAGTGACAGGTTTCTAAGGTTTTTCATCTGACTATTTCCATGTTATTTATGCTATGAAATCCTATCGGCATCTCTTGAGGGGACATTATGAAGAAAGTGGAAATCCATTCTGAAGCGGTTGAACGCGTTAAAAAGTTCACCATAACAGACAATAATCTTGGTTTTGGTAAGTACGTTGCACCAATTATGATTCAGGCGATCTACGATAATGGTCAATGGCAGCGATTTGATCTACTTAGCTATGGCCCTCTTCAGCTTGATCCATGCACTAAAGTGCTTCATTATGGTCAGGAAATATTTGAGGGCATGAAGGCATTCCGTCAGCCAAATGATGAGATCAAGATGTTTCGTCCAGAGCAGAATGCCCGACGCTTTAATCAATCAGCTAGAAGAATGTCTATGCCTGAAATACCTGAAGATCAATTTTTAAACGCATGTGATGTAATCACGGCATATTCTAAGAACCTTGTTCCAAAACGTTTAGGTGAATCACTTTATTTACGTCCGTTCATGATAGCAACTGAAGTGGGTCTTGGAATTAAACCATCCAAACAATTTCTTTTTGTCATCATCGCCTCTCCATCTGGAAATTATTTCACTGGCGACTCTGTTAAAGTTTATATTGAAAGAGATGATATTCGTGCGGCCCATGGTGGTATTGGTTTTGCTAAGACAGGTGGTAACTATGCTGCCAGTCTTCAATCATACGCGAGGTCAACTCAGGCGGGATGTGATCAAACCATGTGGTTAGATTTAACTCACACGTACATAGAAGAAATGTCTGGAATGAATTTTATGTGTGTTATTAATGGAGAACTTCATACTCCTCCCCTTACTGATACAATCCTTGACGGGATTACACGAAGATCAGTTCTTGAACTCGCAAGATATGAAAAGATTAAAGTAGTAGAAGAAAAAATTGCAATCGATAGTCTCCTCAAGATGATTGAAGATGGTACCTGCTCTGAGGCTTTTGTCTGTGGTACGGCTTCAGTCATTTGTCCCATCAACTCTTTCATGGATAAAGATGGCCGAACTCATTACGTGAAGGACGGAAATGGAAAAATGTCAGTACTACTAAGAGAAAAACTCATCGGAATTCAGGCCGGAAAAACTGATGGCCCTGAAGGCTGGATGCATCCTGTTCCAAACATAAACTTCTAATATCTTTTAAGCTTCATGGATTAAATATCCATGGAGCTGTCTTTAAAATCTGACCATTAACTTGAACACTAAGCTGATGCTGACCAGGATAAAAAGTCATCGTAGTAATTTTCTTTAAGTCATGACGTTTCTTAATGGTGAGCTTCTGACCTGGATTTATCTTGATGTTTTTCAGTTTAAAAACCTTAAAAGAAATGGCGCCATTGAATTTTACGAATCCAATACGATAATCCACAATCAGGGCTTGAGTTTCTTTTCCAAAAGACTCAAGGACAAACTCAAATTCTAGGACATCTCCCAAGATATATTTCCTTTTGTTCAGTATCAAGGATTGCAATTTAACACCATGCTTATGATTAACACCCATTAGGCTTAATGCATTTCCATGGCCCTTTTTGATGAGTGTCCTTAATGCATGTTTTTTAATCCAATGAATTTTATCCAAATGAATCTTTGGAGATTTTTTTATCCATTCCTTTAAAGTTGAAACCACTAAATCAGGATGATTTTTAGAAATATCATTTAAATGATTGGCAACACTCTTGCGAACATACATTTCATCGTCGAATTTTAAATCTTTTAATAAACCTAGTGTCTCAGGTTTTTTTATGAAAGACTGAATTTTTCCGCCCCAAGGAAGGAACGGACGTGTTCCTTCAGAAATCCATCGACGAACATGAACGTTTTCATCTTTGACCCAGGACCTTAATTTTTTTATAATTCGATGTGGGTCTTTCTGTAGGAATGGACGAACAGCAAACTCCGAGGTAAATTGTTGCGTGAGTTGATACATAAGCTCTAGCGACTCATCAAAATTTTCAGTGCCATATTGTGAAATATATTCTGAAATTGGCCAAAGTTCAAAACCGGTTAGACTCTTCTGCGATAAAACTTTTTCTATAATCTTTTTATCTACTAGGTAATTTCCGGACAGTTCAACTCTCAGACCTTCAGTTATAGCTAAAACTCGCTCTTTAAGTTCAAGCTTAGAAAGTTGAGAGGAAATTTTTCCAAATCGTTTTTGGTCAAAAGTTGAATCGGCCTTATGAAAGGCTTTGCCTATCTTTTTTATGAGAGTTGGATTGATCCAGTTTTTAAAAGCATTTTCTGACATAAAAGTAAGCCTCACAAATGCCTATCGTATAGAAGAGTAAGCAAAACTTCAAAATGCAGTATGACAGCGTCGTGCCCAACGTAATGTAATCACACGTCAAACACCCATTTAGAATGTCTTTTTTTATCATTTTATTTTTCATAAAATTTGCCATTTAGATTCCCCCCGCATTACCATTTACAAAATAATTTTTAATCCTATTCGGGAACACAAATGTCTATATTTCGACAAAAATCGGATCAGCTTCCGATTGCTATCTTTTCATTTTTCTTTTTAATGGATATTGCTGTCTATTTAACAATTGATAATCCATGGGTCATTATTACTTGGTTCCTTTTAGGTATTTGGCCGAAGGGAAATATTTGTGCCTGGAATCACCATCATCAACATTATCTAACTTTTAAATCCACCACTCTAAATCGTCTTCTTGAAATCATGTATGGTTTTCAAACTGGAGTGACATCTAAAAGTTGGTTTCTTCACCACGTATTAGGTCATCACAAAAATTATCTTCACCAAGATCTTGATGAGTCTCGGTGGATGAACAAGGATGGATCAACCAAATCAGAGATTGGTTACTCTTTCGAAGTTGCAGCAACAAGCTACTATCGCATTTTTAAAGTAGGACTAAACAATAGACGCCATCTCAATGACTTTTTATTAATGGTAATTTTGCAGGTCTGCTTGCTTGGTATGCTGTTTTGGCATAATTGGTTTAATGCTTTATTTTTATTTTTGTTACCGATGGTGATTGGACTGCTACTTACTTCTTGGGCGACGTTTGACCATCATTCAAATCTTGATACAAAAAATGAATTTGCAGGAAGTCGAAACATACTTGATCCTTTCTACAATCTAATGACTGGAAATTTAGGCTTTCACACTGCCCATCATGTGAAGCATGGACTGCACTGGTCAAAAGTCCCGGAGATGCATGCATCTATAGAGCATCTAATTCCAAAGCATTGTTATCTTGAGGCGGGATTCCCGTATTCGTGGTTTAGCTATGTTAAAAAGACGATGCCATTTCTTAGGACAGCAACATTTTCGAAATGATTTGAAATCTTTATTTGCAGTTACTGCTGCTGGGATTGATTTCCTTTAGAATTTTTTTAATATTCCTGATTTCTTCTTCTTTTTTAAGTGCCCTATCGAAATTGTCGAGAGGTCTTGTCACCTGATATATTTTTGAATTGATCTTCTCTTTCATAGATCTCAAAAGATAATTCATAGATGTTCCTCTATTGGCACCTTTATCCTCATTCATTGAAACAAAAGATTCCTTACCCGTATGGCCATGGTTAATCCCGATAACTTCACCTGAAGAGTTAAAGACTGGTGAGCCAGACGCGCCTCCAGTGGTTGGAATATGATGCTGAAATATCCCACCAAGGGGCTGCAATGAATTAATGACTTCATCTTTAACCCTACCTTCACCGGCCTGAATTCCAAAAGCATTAGAGTTCCCAACGACACTTCCCTTTTGCGCCCTTATAGGAGCACAGTTAAGTTTCACCTTTGGGACAAGATCAGATAATCGTTTCGCTGTTTTAGGCGGCTCCATCTCAACAAAGCAAACATCCTTACTTTTGTCACAGTAAAGAATTTTTTTACACTTTACCCAGTCAGGCGTGTTGCTATTAAGAGTTATCTCGACTCCTCGGCAATCACTTGGATTAGGATCAAGTGGTACCGCAATGTGAAAATTCGTCATTACAATATTATCACCAACCAGAAAAGATGTTCCCTCGTTCTTGGTTCCGGACGCAACTCGCGTTTGAAAAACAGAAAGACCTCGTTGCCTTTCTTCCTCAAATTTTTTCTTATCTACGCAAAAAGAAAAACCCAGTTTTTCAGTAACTACAGCATCGCTTGGAACTGTTTTATTTCCGAAATTATCTATTCCGTTTTCTACAAATTTTGGACCTTGTACCCAAACTTCATTTTTTTTACATTCACTTGATTCCATCACGTAATTCTTGTACAAAAAATGAAGATTTAGATCAGTGACGTCTGGAAAGATAACCTTTGTGCTCATCTCAATAAATTCTTCAACCCCAGTATTTTCCTGAGAACAATACGGAGACTCAGCAAAGCTTAGAGAAGATATGAAAAGAAATAGAATAATACATTTCATCATCATATCATTTCGGTTTTTTATTAAAAATTCTTTATATGAGCTAGGAGACCGGTTTGGTCAACTTTATCTCCACTAAAGACAAGGCGAAGGCATTTTTCGAGGTTCACCATATTCATCTAAAACAACAGGCCCAGTTTGATCTTGGCCATAGTGAGTACGGTAATCAATACCGGCCGCCTTTCGCGCGATATTTTCAAAATAGACTGCACGATATTCAGAAATAAAAGCAAATTCATACTTCTCGCCTTGAACAAACCTCATATCAAGAATGCCTCGGATAGAATCAAAAGCATGGTACATTTCATGAGCTAAGGCGACATGTGGGGGAAGTCCTTCAGGAATGGCCTCAATTTTTTTAAGGGCCTCAACCACGTTTCCAAGAAACGCATTTGAAAAATCAGTTTGAACTTCACCATTCAATTTGTAATATTCGGCATTTTTATAAATAACGAGTTCATCACTTTTATAGAGTTTAATTTGGAGGGAAGTTTCATTTTCATTTTGCCGAATAGCTGGCCTGAAAGGATCTAATTCATCACGGCCATTGCATGAATAATTGGGCAGCAAGACGCTCGATTCTCCAATCCGTTCCATCAATTGTTCTCGAGAGTAATCACGAAAATGATCATTTTCGGCTTGGTATAAAGTGTGTTCCTATGCCAAGGCACTAAGGGAGATCAAAAATATGAAACATATAAATTTCATGCTTTTAGATACCAAGATATAGATGGATAACAAGCATTTAGGTAATAGTTACTTACAAAAAAAAAGCCGCCCGAAGGCGGCTTTAATCTTAACCAAGGCTTGGCAAGAATTCAAAACACAAAATAGCAATCAATGTAGGGTACAAAGCACCTTTAAAAAGTCCAAGTGGCGTAATTCCATTTGATCCGAATGACTCTTTCAAAATTCCAAAACCTGCTGGATTTGGAGCATTTGCAATCACAGTTAAACCACCACCTGTTACCGCACCGGCCATTAGCCAATACTTCGCAGAATCAGTTAACTCAACCAGTGAACCGAGATATGTAAGGGCAGCATTATCTGTAATTCCTGTCAGACCAGTGGCGCCAAAGTAGAGAACCTGATCAGACAAACTTGCAATTAACGGCTGAAGCCACCACTTTTGTGGAGTTCCAAGAACGATTAATCCCGCTAGAAAAAATCCAACCATGAGTGAGGACTTAACCTGAACTTCATCTTGAAATTCATTTGTGACAGTCGTAAAGCCCATGAAGAAAAGAAAAAGGCCCATGAAAACGACCATATGGTGAGCAGTTAAAACGACTAGGCCTAAGAAGATAACATGTACCATCGTTACCCACCAAGGAGGAAGCATTTTAGCTGCATTATCAGATCTTAATTCAAAATTTCCGGCCAATTCTTTTTTAAAGAAAAATGCAATGCTTAGTGAACTAATGACACAAGCAATTGCGGCTTTATACCCAAAGTTGCTTAACATATGTGCCATTCCCCATCCCCATTTACTGGCAACCATTAAGACTGGAGGGGCAGCAAAGTGAGTAAGAGTTCCACCAATAGAAACGTTTACAAATAAAAGGCCGATCGTTGCATACTTCAATTTATCGCTCATCTCACCTTTAGAATAAAAATTCTTAAGCAAAATAATTGCAGTAACTGTCATGGCCGCCGGTTCGGTTATGAATGATCCAAGAAGAGGTCCCACAACCAAAGTTGTAAAAAAGAAAGACATCTTTTTTGGAAGGGGAACAATCTTTGAAATCATAACAATAATTTTTTCAGATAGTTTAATAACAGGCCTTGTTCCGGCCATTGCCATAATGACAAACACAAAACCTGGCTCAGTAAAATTTAAAGATTCAAGATAGACGACTGGTGCATGAATCCCGTCGACTCCAATGATAATCAAAATAAACACAACTGCCCACATTCCAAATACAGCTTCAACTTCTGCCATAAAATGGAAAAAGTTTTCACCGATTGAACCTTCCGGATAATGGTGCGCAATTTCGGCAAACTTTGAGACAACGAATGTGTGAAGAACTGCGATGGCGAAAATAATCGTCGCCGACAGTTCGATGATAGTAGGATTCATCTACTCCCCTTTTTCAAAAAAACTATATGTACTAATAGTTTAAGGGGAAAATCGATTACGGGGAAAAAAATAACTAGCCGTTTTTACCGATAGAATTTACAGGACAGGCATCCATTTGCTCAATACAAAGAGCAATCTCATCAGGTGTTGTCGGTTGCTTCTTAACGTAGGCATTTCCATTATCGTCTTCTGCATAAAATTCAGGTGCTCCCGAGTAACAGACGTTACATGCGATACAGCCCTCGCCTCCATCATCATCGGGATCAGTACAATAAAAGGTACCAGGAATATTTTTAGGATGTTTGTTTTTTAAATTAGCCATAGGCCCTATCTTATTGATCTAAGAAGATAGAATCAAGTGTTTGTCATGCGTCATTTTTGACATTTCCCTACCAGCTTATGTAATTTGTCATACTTGTTTACCAAGAGGAAATAAAATGGACCAAAAGATTATTGAAAAGGCCAAGATCTGGGCAACTAACTCATACTTTTCTGAGAAAGATCGGGCCGAGATATCGAAACTTTTGGACACTTTACCAAAAAGTGAAATCGAGCTTACCGAGCGTTTTTATCGAGATTTAGAGTTTGGCACAGGTGGCCTCCGTGCCCCTATGGGCATGGGCCCAAATAGAATGAATAGATATAATATTCGCCGGGCAACTCAGGCCATGAGTCAGATGATTATTAAAAAGTTTGGTGGAGGCTCAGCAGTTATTGGCTATGACTCAAGAAACCTCTCGAAGGAATTTGCACTTGAAGCCGCAGGAGTGTTTGCAGCGAATGGAATTAAGGCGCATGTGTTTCGCGTTCTTTTACCGGTTCCCATGCTGTCTTTCGGCGTTCGATATTTTAAAGCTCAAGCTGGGATCATGATAACGGCCAGCCACAATCCTCCAATCTACAATGGTTTTAAGGCATACTGGGACGATGGAGCGCAAGTTGTTCCTCCAGTGGATAAAGAAATTATCAATGCCTATAACGATCTAACTGACTGGCAAACGATTAAATACATGCCATTTGAAGAAGCTCTTACCAAAGGACTGGCAATATGGACTGATGAAAAAGTTGAAGAGGCTTTTTATCAGGTGGTTGAGAATAAAGTCATTCAAGATCTGAACATGTGTAAGGATTACGGTTCTAAACTTTCTGTTGTCTACACTGCTCTACATGGAACAGGAGAGGTTCCTTGCACATACATATTGAAACGTTTGGGTTTTGAAAAAACACACAGCATAGAAGAGCAATCAAAACCTGATGGAAACTTTCCAACGGTAAAATCACCAAATCCAGAAGATCCAAATGCACTAAAACTTGCGACTGATTATATGCTAAAAAACAATGCTGATATTGTTTATGGTACAGATCCAGATTGTGATCGTTTAGGAGTTGTCATAAATAATCACGGTGAGCCGGTCATCATTAATGGAAATCAGATCGCCGCCCTGATGCTTTATTATGTTTTTAAGAAAAAAACAGAAATGAAGAAACTCCCAGAGAATGCCCTAGTCGTAAAATCAATTGTCACCTCCCCGATCCAGAATGCAATTGTCGAATCATTTGGTGGAACAGTCATGGATACATTGACCGGTTTCAAATGGATGGCGGCACTTCTTCGTGAATTGGAAGATAAAAAATCAAAATATAATTTTGTTTTTGCTTCCGAAGAATCTTTTGGTTATATGCCACACGCAGAAAGTAGAGACAAAGATGGCATTAGTTCAGTGGCGATAATGTCTGAGGTTGCTTTGTACTTTAAACTTCAAGGCAAAAACCTGATAGAAGCTTTAGATGAAATTTATACGAAATACGGCTTCTACTATGAGTCACTCCTATGTAAGGATTATGAGGGCATAGTTGGATCTCAAAAAATTTCACGAATCATGGACTTCTTCAGGAAATTCCCAGAGTCTTTTTTTGCTGGAGAAAAAATCTCTTCAAAAGAAGATTATGAGCTTGGATTAAACCTGCCCAAGAGTAATGTTCTAAGTTTTACGTTTGAAAGCGGAAACAAACTTTTCCTACGTCCATCTGGGACTGAGCCTAAAATTAAATTCTATGTAATGGTAAGAGAAACAGAGGGAGATCTTGCAACGAAGAAGAAATCCGCTCTTGAAAAAATCAAAACCATTGAAGATAAAATCTCAGAGTATTGTGAGAAAATATAAATGGAAAAAGTAATTGTCCTTTTAAGTGGTGGAATGGATTCTTTAGTTTGCACAGGCCTTGCAACTAGAGATCATCAAATTGTTTACGCTCTTCATCTGAATTATGGACAAAAGACGTCTTCACGTGAACATATTTCTTTTGATGAAATTTGCAATCACTACAAAATCCCCCTTGAGAGAAGAAAAATTATCGATATGACCTTTCTGCAACAGATCGGCGGGAGCTCACTCACTGATGAGACCATAGCAGTTAAATCTTACAAGGGGGACTCGTCAATTATTCCGGATTCCTATGTCCCTTTTCGCAATTCAATAATTCTTTCTCTTGCCGTTTCTTGGGCAGAAGTAATTGGCGCCACAAAGCTTTATATAGGCGCTAATCATGAGGACTCTCCCGGTTATCCAGATTGCCGTCCCAGTTACTATGAAGCTTTTAACAAAGTGATCAAAGAAGGAACGAAGGCCGGAAATATTGAAATCCTGACTCCGGTTATAAGTATGAAAAAACGAGATATTGTCCTGAAAGGAAAAGAATTAAACGTTCCCTTTAATATGAGTTGGTCTTGTTATAAAAGTTCTGCAAAGGCTTGTGGGCAGTGTGACTCTTGTGCTTTACGGATCAGAGGGTTCAAAGAAGCTGGAATAACTGACCCTATTGACTACCAGCAGGTCTGATTTAAACTCAAGACGTTATTAAATTTCAAAGGGAGAGAATTATGAAAATTCTATTATTCGCAACGTTACTAATATCCACTGCCTATGCCGATCAAAAAGAAGAAAACATCGCTACTGTCAAGGCGAGTATATCCGCAAATATTGATCAAAGAATAGCCCAACTTCAAACTTTTAAGAGCTGCGTTCAGGGTACAAGTGGACACGAAGAAATAAAGGCCTGCAGAAAAGCAAACAAAGCTCAAATGAAGAAGCTCCATGAAGAAAATAAAGGTGAAAGAGAGGAATGGAAAGCTGGAAAAGAAGAAAGAAAAGCCAAGAAAAAAGCGGAAAAAAAATCTAATTAAATAACCAGGGCCTCTTTTGAGGCCCTACTTCTTCCTAGCCTAGCGTTTTTTCACAATCTCCAAAGCCTTAACAATCTTTCTAAAGTTTACGTAGTCGTACCGGCCATGACACTTGAGCAGAAAGTCATCCATTGTAGGTTCATCGTCTAAAAGAAAGTAATACGAAAAATCATTGGCCACTATAAATAAAGCTGAAAGCGGTGAGATCCTTTCAGCTTTAAGGCGCAAAGGAAATCCGTTGCCATCTGGTTGTTCGTGCTGTTGATGGGCCAGGACATCTGTATCTGGAGGAGCATTTTTAAAATATCCCTTTATCAAGTTAGCCGCATCTTTGGGATGGGATAAAAAAAACTTCTGATCCACATCACTAAGAGTGTTCTTTATTTTTTCAAATTCTTGCATATTTCGAATCATTAAAAGTTCTGGTTTAACTGCAAGCGTAATATCACAAAGGACACTAGCATATATTAGCTTTTCCATAGTGGTTTTTGAGATCCAATCTAACTGCTTAGCGAGAATACATGCAATAACGCTTGTTAAATTTATTTTCTGAGTAAAAAAAGCATACTCACTTTTATGTTGCTTCAAGGCCAAAAGTGTTTGTTCAATCTTTTGATCTTTTGAAATGACTACGCGAATATTTCCAATTGCTTTCTCAATATCCTGTTTAAAGTCTTCATCTAAGTGAACTTCTTCGTCAATTCGTAAAATTTTTTGTTCAAATCGCTTTTCAGGAGTGTCACTGGAACCACGAAGAATGAATCTAAAGTTGCTGGCTTTAAGGAAAATGTTAATTTGTTTTTGAATCTGGCCTAAAACCCATATTGCCGTTTCTCGACTTACGTAAAGATACTCAATACCCTTTTCCTTATATTTTTTAATATCAAGCACATTGGTATTGTCATTCTCATTGAATATTTTAATAAACTTGTCAGCACTCAAACGAATAAAAAGATCTTTATTAATCCCATCGAGTTTACTTAGAAAATCTATGTTAATTCGACAATATGGAGATTCATTTATGTAGGGCGAATCAGCAAAAAGAGACTGAGCTTCGATAACCAATTCTCCAGGTAAACTTGATTCCTGCATGAGTTTAACTTGTTGAATGTCTTTAAGAATATCTTTCGCCTCTGGTCGGATTTCATCGACTAAAATCACTATCCGCACAAATTTAGCGTGCTCTTTGAGGTAGCCAACAAAGTCCTCTAAAAGATAAGCATTAGGGGTGTAATCATAAACAATCATACTTGGTCCATGATCGATATTTCTCAGAAATGAAAGTGCCTGCTCTTCAGATTCGAGTTCAGTCACTTCTGCATCAAGCAGGGTTTCAAGCACAAACTTAAGAATGCCTCGCATGTACGGCGAGGATGAGACAACAAGAAATGTCATTTTAGCTGTGACTTTTGTCAAATTAGTAGAGTTGGACAAAGTCACCTTCTGTAACTGATCCGCCGGAATGAAGAATACAGATAGCTCCGTCTTCCCCAAAATAATCTACTACTTCAAGCGTGCCTTTTACTTCGCCTTGAGAGGTACCAATCATGGCACCTGACTCAGGGTCGTAGACTTCTTGTCCTTCAGTGATGACCTTCATTATATCGCCCAGGTTAATGCCAGAAGAACGACCAGCATTAAGATAAATTTTAGTTCCAATAATTTTAGCAACTCGACCCATCCAGTCTAAACGAGAACCAAGCTTAATAATTTTGGGGACAAACTTTCTTACGGCCACTTTAACTGAATAACGAAGAAGTTCCTGACGGTAAGCGAGGTTATCCTCGGTCTCTCCTTGATAAAACTTTAAGTTATCATCAGATATATTACCGTCAACTGTTTCAGTAAAAAGCTCCTTATTAGCAAGCACATCATAGGCCTTAATTTCAACATAGGTTTCGGCAAGCGATTTTACTTTTCTCACAAAACCTATTTCATCACTTTTTTGACGAACTCTTGCCTCTTTAATCCTTCCGAAAACTACAATGTTTACGCCTGACATTTTTGCTTTTCGTGCCAGTTGAACTAATTTAACTCCACCGCCAGCATAAACTTCCTTGGAATTTCCAAAAATGCTTTCTGCTTCAGTATCAATTAAAAACTCTCGCGATTTACTAACTTCTCTTCGGAATTCTTCAGTACCAACGATTGCAAGATCTTCACCACCCATGGGTGACTCATTATAAAAAGTGAGTAAGGCAATTTTCTTTTTGATCGGACTGAACTGTGAAACGCGGTTTAGATTACCGGCCTGATTAATTGGTCTTCTCCGGTTAATTGGTGCACATGATTGTATAAACATGAGAACTACTAAAAATAGCGAAATGGGCCAAGATAGTTGCAGCATCATTATCCTCAAAGTTATTCAGTAACAAACTTTATTACGTGGTGAATTCCTGTAAATTCATTCACTAACGTATAACCATGAGTCAATTTTACCTCTTTTATGCCCGACAATATATGTGTAAACGATTTTTCCTCACCTTGATAAAAACAAAGAAGATTGGACTCATCTTTAGAGAAGGTTTGAAGAACAATTTCTAAACCCAACGAAGTCCCTCGGGTTTTAAGCAATTCATTTAGCTGTAATACGTCTCCAAGGTGCTTATATCCTTTCAAAACCAACTTAGATACTCGGTTAAATCCCGACTTTTGCTCCAACGTTTTTTTAAACTGCATAAACGATGTTAGAGGTGATCTATAAAGAGAACTAATAATCCCGGAATTAAGCGCCTTCTGATCCAAACGGCGAAAGGTTCTTTTCTCAATAGGCAGGGGGAAGCTTCCTACCACCCTCTTCGTCGTTAGGTCGTGAAGCAAAGTCCGCCCCTCCCATTTAAAATCAGTCTCCTGAAGGTTTTCAAGTACCACAGTTCTTTTAACTTTAAGATTAACGACTAAAAATACTGCATTTCTAAATTCTTCAGGAATAGAAATTTCATCCAGATGGCTCTCAGACCATTTGCGGAAGAAGTTCATGCAGTCTGATTCACAACCCACAACCTCTTCAACAGTTGATGGAAGATTCTCGTTAAACCATTTCAACCAAGACTTATTAAGTGGATTAATAAAGATTTTTTCGTTCTCAAGGCCAAGGTCCTGCCATGTGAAGTCTTGCGGTTCAATTTCAGTCATTAAAATAATTTTACCAATCGGTTTACTTTCACCTTTGATGATTTTGTTTAAAAGCCTTCCTAACTTATTCTTGTCTATATCAACATGAACTTTAGTGGCCCAAGTATACGGATCTTTTTCATTCTGTTTAATAAGTGCAAAGCTGTATGAGCGCAATACTTCGGAAGTTCGCGAGAATCCAACAAGCAAAGTATGCTTGTCATTTTCCAAAGTAGTAAAGAACGCATTAATTTCAGTTTTCGAAAGGCTCTCCTTATATTTTGCACCAAATTTTTCAACTATTTTCTGGTCTTTATAATTATTAAAGTAATCAGCAAAAAGGATCTTCAATTTTTCTTGAAACTCATCAAAACTATAACCGAGCTCCGGGATAGCTTTTTCAAAACTTTTTAATGTTGCCAAATGAAGCAATTCTTTTTTTGCTTCTGCTTCACTCGTAACATTCAGTTTTTCATTTAATTCAACCGTATTTATCAACTGGGCCCATGAAATATTCGAGATCAAGATCAAAAAAAGTAAGAGGTATTTCACTGTCGAAGTTCCTCTGCTTTACCATCAATAATAAATGAAACTGAGTTGGTATTTAAAAGTTCATTCAACTTTGCCGCCATTTGTGGAGAAGGGCTTACTAAAAAATTATCATCTAGAGACATACGAGCTCGTCCTTCGGGTGATTCAAAAATGAAATGAACTGGAACAGACCCGCGATAACTTAATACAATTTGCTTGAGTTGAGTTAGAGAGTGAGGATTTAAATGATTCAAGGGAACACTGACTCGAACTGATGTCACACGGTCGTCAGACTCATCTTTAAGTAAGCTAACCTTGCTGGGATAAAACTTCTTAGGATCTTCCGCTAGGTTTACAGTGCCATTTAAAAGGAGTGGTTCATCTTGAGAAAGAAATTGTTGAAACTCTGCATAAACTCTTGGAAAGAAAAGGCATTCAATTTTACCTGACAAATCTTCGAAAGTGACGAATGCCATCTTGTCACCTTTCTTGGTCAGGATCACTTTGCTCTCAGAAATCATACCGGCAATAATCATGCTTCGTTTACTTGGATCATTTGCATCACCCAAACGAGGATTAAATCCTTCAGGCTTAGCAACCGTTGGAAGATCCTGAATGGAAGCTATATTCATGCTGGTGAGCTTACTCATGATCTCTTTGAATCTCATTAATGGATGTCCAGAAACATAAATCCCTAGAAGTTCTGCTTCTAAAGATAATTTTTGCTTTTCATCAAACTCTTGCGATTCATTAATATTAAGTTGTTCTTCAGACGTTTGAACTGTTTCACCAAGATCAAAAAGCGATGTTTGACCCATCAGTTTCTCTTCTTGTTTTTTTTCAGCGAAAGTGACGATGAATTCCATATTATCTAGAAGCGTTTTGCGATTATATTTTTCAGATGTATCAAACGCCCCTACTTTTATCAGCGCTTCTAGTACTCGCTTGTTTACGGCTTTTAGATTTATCCTCTCGCAGAAATCGATAAAACCTTTAAAGTTACCATTTTCACTACGCTCACGAACTATTTCTTCTACTGCCGATTCTCCGATACCCTTAACAGCACCTAGACCGAATCGGATAGTTTGTCCGATAACGTTAAAGAGCCAGAGTGATTCATTAACATCAGGAGGAAGTATGGAGATACCAAAATTTTTCGCTTCTTGAATATAGGCCGTTATTTTATCTTTGTTGTTTATCTCTGTACCCAAGAGTGCTGCAAAAAACTGGGCCGGATAATACTGTTTAAGAAATGCTGTCTGATAAGAAATTACTGAATAGGCCACGGCGTGGGATTTATTGAATCCATATTCAGCAAACTTTTCCATGAGTTCAAACAACGCAATGGCCTTGTCCTGATCAAATCCCCTTTCAACGGCACCTTTTCTAAAGATCTCTTTATGCATCTGCATTTCTTCAGCTTTCTTCTTACCCATCGCCCGGCGAAGCATGTCTGCTTGTCCAAGAGAGTAACCGGCCACTACGCGCGCAATGTTCATTACCTGTTCTTGGTAAACAATAATGCCGTAGGTATCTTTAAG
This sequence comes from Bacteriovorax stolpii, assembly GCA_945905815.1. Lineage (GTDB taxonomy): Bacteria > Bdellovibrionota > Bacteriovoracia > Bacteriovoracales > Bacteriovoracaceae > Peredibacter. The sequence goes on from CAMDQH010000021.1 coordinate 35,621, forward strand.
AACTGGTTTAAGTTCTTCGAATGAATATATTTCAGGCTTTTGACCATGCTTGATTTCCGCAAATTCATGATGCATGCCAGAGCCCATAGGCCCTGGACGATAGAGAGCATTGATCGCAGTAATATCATCGATTGAATCTGGTCTAATTCTTTTACAAAGATCCTGCATTCCGGAAGACTCTAGTTGAAACACCCCTACAGTATCGCCCTCAGAAATCAGTTTATAAACAGAGGTATCTCGGTAGTCGATAAACTCAATATCAAAATCAGGCTTAAGATCTCGCTGAATTAATTTTGAAGCATTGGAAATAACGGTAAGTGTTTTGAGTCCCAAGAAGTCAAACTTCACCAAACCGATTTTTTCTGAAAAATCTTTATCAAATTGCACAACCTGCTCACCCTTAGAGCCTCTAAAAAGAGGGCAATAAGACACAAGTGGTTCATTCGTAATAATTACACCAGCCGCGTGAATTCCCGCGTGGCGGTTTAATCCCTCAAGGCGTTTTCCAATTTGCAAAATTCTTCTAATCTTAGGATCATTGTCTTCAAGTTCTTTTAATTTAGGCTCTTTATCAATGGCTTCCTGAAGTCCAATTCCCAATTCTTCCGGAATCAACTTTGCCAAAGCATCAGCTTCTGAATAAGGAAGAGCAAATACACGTGATACATCTCTTAGAACAGCTTTGGCCGACAGAGTTCCAAAAGTGATGATCTGTCCGACCTTATCTTCACCATATTTTTTTGTGACGTATTCAATGACCTCTTGACGGCGTTCCTGACAAAAGTCGATATCAAAATCCGGTAGCGAAACACGTTCAGGATTAATAAAGCGTTCAAAAAGAAGATTATACGGAATAGGATCGACGTTGGTAATTTTGAGCGCATAAGCAACGATTGAACCCGCGCCTGATCCACGTCCGGGACCAACAGGAATTCCCTGAGATTTTGCCCAAATAATAAAGTCTGAAACGATGAGAAAGTAACCAGTGAATCCCATCTGAGCAATAAGCTTAATCTCAAGCTCAAGTCGTTCCTGATACTGAATTTTTAAGTCTATATCCCAGTTAGCCGATTCGCGTAAATCTTTGAAGTGAGGGCCGTTAAATCGCTCCTCTAAACCTTCACGAGAAACACGTTCGAAAAATTCATTTTCAGTTTCAACTGTTTTAATTTCAAATTTAGGAAGTAGATAAATCTGTTTGCCCTTATCATCTTCCCAACGGATCTCAAGATTACATGCATCCGCAATTTTAAGCGTGTTATCACAAGCCTCAGGTATATAATTGAAGGCTTCACGCATTTCCTGAGCTGATTTAAAATAGAACTCTGTCGTCGAAAGCTTCATGCGTTTTTCATCTTGCAGGGTTTTCCCTGTTTGAATACACATCAACACTTCTTGTGCGGCAGCATCATCACGAGTGATATAGTGGCAATCGTTCGTTGCGACCAAGGAAATGGACTGCTCTTTGGCAAAAGCTATAATCTTCTTATTGACGTCTGCTTGTTCAGGAATTCCATTCTCCTGGATCTCCAGATAAAAATCATCCTTAAATATCTCGCGAAACTTCATGGCCGCCTGATAAGCGCGTTCATCTTGACCGGTAAATAAATTGTAGCCAACCTCACCTTTCAAGCATGCAGTGGTAGCAATTAAACCTTCAGAATATTCACGCAACAAATCGACATCAGCTCTGGGCTTATAATAAAAACCCTCCTGATAGGCCTTAGAGAGGAGTTTACATAAATTGTGATAACCTTTGAGGTTCTTGCATAAAAGAATGAGATGGTGAATCTGATGTCTACCTTCCACTTCATCTTGCGAATCGAGGGTCTTTAAATTTTTTGGAGCTCTCCGGTCGTGGCGAGAACCGGGAGTAAAATATATTTCTGAACCCAATATTGGTTTAATGCCCGCTTTAATCGCGCGAGTATAAAAATCGATTCCACCAAACATATTACCATGATCAGTACAAGCAATCGCCGGCATCTCAAGCTCTTGACCCCGTTTAAATAAATCGCTTAAACGAATGGCACCATCAAGCAGGGAGTACTGACTGTGCAAATGCAGATGCGTAAAACTATCTTTGTGAGTATTTTGAAAATCACTCCCAAGAAAGGGGTTTTTCATGAACAAATGCCTCTAATAAGTGTAAGTAATTCTATGGTTTAGATAATCATTTTTGGCCCAAAATGACATCTGAAATTGCATGTAAATAAACATCGCCGAAACGACACCGAGGTTGGACTTTTCCCTAAATATGTAAATTTTATAACTTGTCTTGCGAGCTATTTGAGTCAAGATATAATGCATGGCGTTATCAGCTTAAGAGGTTACTTATGGTTTTTGCTTGGACGAGACAATTTTTGATGGCAACAGGCCTTTTTGCCTTAGTGGTTACTGGCCAGACCCTGAATATGCTTATGAAAGACAAGCAACTAGCTGATAAGGCCCTTGAATCTGCCCAGCGGACGGTAAAAGTAAGCAAGCCAAGTACTTACGAACTTAATTGATCTTAATTCCACTTAATTTGTTCTTCAAAAATCATGACGTTCGAGATAAAAAAAGGCACCTATAAGGGAGCCTTTTTTATGTTAACTGACTCTAATAAACTTCTGGCCATAGACCTTCTTGAAGCAATTAAGTTCTTCAACCTAAAAGGTTGGTCACCAGCAACATCAACAAATTATTCTGTTAGATCTAATAATCCATTAGAATATATTATTTCCCGATCAGGAATTGATAAAAGCAAAATAGTAATAGCAGACTTAATTCTAATTAACTCAAAGGCAGAGGTTCTTGCGCCTTTTAATTATCCAGGTATCAAGTCATCAGCTGAAACAGAAATTCATACTCATCTTTATCAAAAGTACCCAGATATTAACTGCGTACTTCATACACATTCAGTTCTGGGAACAGTTTTATCGAAAACGCATTTAAAAGAAAAAGAACTTCGCTTCGAGGGTTTTGAAATCCAAAAAGGGCTTGAGGGTAATATGACCCACGAATTAGAATCTATCCTTCCGATTGTTCCTAATTCTCAAGTCATGAGCGAAATTTTAAAGAGTATGAATCACCATCTAAACGAGAAACCAAGTATTCATGGCTTTTTGATTGCCGGCCATGGCCTTTATACATGGGGCAAGGACATTGCTACAGCTAAACGTCATATTGAAACGTATGAGTTTTTATTCGAGTGCTTACAAACGATGAGGAAAATATAATGGCTTTTTTAACTCTAATCGATCCCGTCAAAAAAGAAATCAAAGATCCTGAATCCATAAAAGCATTTATGAATGAGAGAGGGATCATTTTTGAACAGTGGAAAACTTCAACTCCACTCAAAGATAGCGACTCGCAAGAAACGATTCTAAAAGCTTTTGAACATGAGCTTGGACCGTATATGAAAAAAAACGGTTACATCAATGCAGATGTCATCAACGTTCATAAAGACACCCCTAACATTGAAGCAATAAGAGCAAAATTTCTTTCTGAACATACACATGATGAAGATGAAGTCCGTTTTTTCGTAGATGGTGAAGGCATGTTTTTTTTCCATCTGACCCAAAGCTCGGAAGTGTTTAAACTCCTGTGTGAGAAAGGTGATTTTATCTCCGTTCCAAAGGGCGCAGCTCATTGGTTTGATCTTGCTCCGAAGTACCATGTTAAGGCCATTCGTGTGTTCAAAACTCCGGAAGGCTGGGTTGCCAACTATACCAAGAGCGGAAAAGAACAAGGCTATTAAGAATGATCAAACTTTTTCTATTCGATATTGAAGGTACGACAACAGACATTAATTTCGTTCATAAAGTACTGTTTCCTTATTCTTATAAAAATATTGAACACTATGTGCTTCATCATCAAACTCATCCTACGGTCGAAAAAGCTTTGGAAGAAGTTCGAAAAACAGTATGGAGTGAAGAGAAAAAACAGCTTGGACTCTATGAGGTCATTCAAAAACTTAAAGATTGGATTACGACAGATAGAAAGCATCCGGCCTTAAAAGAAATCCAGGGTTTAATCTGGGACGTCGGGTATTCGAAAGGCGAATTTCAAGGGCACTTGTATCCTGATGTTAAGCCTTTTTTCTCCAAGATACTTGAAACCAAAACACAAATAGGGATTTATTCTTCCGGTTCAGTTCATGCCCAAAAACTCATCTTCGGTTTTTCGACCGAAGGGGATCTCACTCCTATGATTTCTTATTTCTTTGACACCAAAGTTGGTGGAAAGCGTGAGAAGACTTCTTATGAGAGAATAGCCTTAGAAACAAATCTCACAACCAAAGAAATACATTTTTTTTCAGATATTGCAGAAGAATTAAAAGCTGCGAAGGCTGCGGGGATGGCGGTTACTCAGGTTCTTAGAGAAGGTACTAGATCTTCTGATTTTGAAGGGATTACTACCTTTCAGACATTTATGGATTATATCTAGTCTTTAAAAAAAATCACAAGAAATGAGTTTGCAAAATACAACTCACTGAGCGATTCAAAAGTGTATTTCTGGCCGGACCAACAATTGTCTGATCAAGATAGCTTATTCCTAAAGCGTAGGTTGCGTTGATTGAATACGTAATATTAAAGACGCTATCCCACACGAGACTCTGCTTTGAATTCTGTCTTTCCTCATTTATTTCAGTTTCTTTCTGGCCTTCAAGCCGTGGAGTGAGATTAAATCCATAACGGGTCTTTGACCTCCAAGGGATGTACCCAACTCCTCCAGACAGACTAGTCCCCCACGAACTTCCAATTACTTTTTTGTCCTCATTGCTTCCAAACGTGCGGGCAAATAAATGGTGAACTTCAGTGCTAAATGCTATGTCCCAAGTTTTGAAATTTATCAGATGAAAAACTCCTAGACCAGCTTGGTAAGTACCTGTTCCATGGGCATCTACCGAAAATGTCTTACTCGAGTCATAAACTGAATTACTCGTAGGGATATTGAATGAATTAAAAATCCATGTCCGCTGATATTTAATTGGTTGATATGCCTGGAAAAGACCTATGTCGCTCCAGCCAGAATCTGAAGCTTCCGTTCCCTGAAAGGACCGATTTTTGTTCTGATAACGAAGTGAAATCCCATTTTGATATTTAGGGGTCCAACTGTAGGCAAGATCCATCCGGACAAGGTTAGTGGTTTCTTTATTTTTTGAATTTCTAAACGTGCTTTTCCCTTGGGGATCCACATCACCAATTACGTTAACAGATGAAAATGTAGTTGTTTGCTGCCACGCCGAAGGAAGGATCATTAGGCTTGGAACACTGGTGTTGCTCACGCAGCATGAGGCCGAGTGAGCATTCCATGAGATAAGACTAAAGAGAAAAAGGAAGTACAACTTCATCTAACACGTCATCTTTGTTTGTTAATAACTGAAAGTAGATTTCCCATCCGCCACCCATTATGAAGTAAATGCTCGTGACTTCATACTCGCCCGGGCCAAGTTTTTTAATTTTCACAGGAGAAGAACCATGACCCATGTCAGGCATCCAAAGATAGATATGTAGATTGCTGGGTAAATCCTGATAAGGTCCGCTAAGCGTACCTAAATCTTTATGCCATGATTTTAAAATAAATTTGTTTTCGCCTTTTACAGGGCCAGTGATCCAATCCAAAAAAAAAGAAAATTTCGTCTTACTAAATTTATTCTCTTCAGCACGTTGTTCATATGAATCTTTAGTCAGACCACTTTTTTCCATGGCATGATTCCAAAGCGGAGACTCTCCACATGAGTTTAAGAACAGGCACAAGAATAATAAACCTAATACTTTCATTTGATTTTCCTAGTATCGCCACAAAGAGTTTTAATATCGACACACGATTGAGTAAAAATCACAGTTGTCCACCAAGTCTCAGTAAATTTAGCATTCACGAGATAATCTTCTCTCGGACAAAGCGCTCTTACAAATTCAGGGATACGCTGTTCTTTTTGTTTTTCGGCATTAGAAAAGAAAAGCCACTGGCCAAAGCATTCACTTAACTCGTCTTTTCCCTGAGCTAAGACCTGAGTTGCGGGAACTGGTCTTTCATAAGTTTCTTTATTAAAATCTGCTTTTCTTATGAGATCATAGTCCACATACTTTTGGGTACAACCACAGGCCAAAACAAGCAGGATAAAAATTTTCATATCCAAATTCTTTACCATAAGGCACCTAAGATGACGAACCAAATTGCGATTATTGACCCCTTTGTTAAAGGACCAGCTGTTAATTGTTTTAATAACTTAGTTAATCTTTTAGGGGTTAAAGCGACATATCACATGCCT
>CAMDQH010000022.1 GCA_945905815.1 Bacteriovorax stolpii
GGCACATTCAAGTTGAAATATAGCCCACCAGGAATTTGAGTGCCGGGCTTTACGTTGTCGGCCTGGGCAATACCGTAGCGCTTAATCAGGGGCAATATCTTTGACTTGATGGCAGTTGGTTCAACTGAGGCCATCATGATTCGGTAAGCTTTTTTGCTACTAGCAGCGTAGGAGCTGCCGCGGTAGCCACCCTTTTTATTTTCTTCATATTGAGACTGCTCAGTTTCAGCTTCTCCAAAACTCTTTGGCACATTTTCGACTGAATCCAAAACTGTTACGTCTGATTCTGGGTCGTAACGAGAACCAAGTTTTTCATCAGAGAAAACTTGTTGGGCCTCAATTTTTTCAAGATCATCTAGTTCTTTATTGGAAAGATCGATGGTTTGTTGGGCAAGTAGGTCTTGCTCCTGATAACTAAGAGTTTTATCAAGCCAAAAGAAGTTTGGTTCAAATAGTGTGATTTTATTAACGAGATATTCTTCATACCATTTGTTGGCATTTTTTAAAGCAAAAACAAGGACACTTAATACTAAAAGAAGAAGAATGACCTCTTGAAGAAATCTGATTTGTTTTTTGAAGGCCGTTCGCTTTTGCAAATTCACAAAATCGACTTTTAGAAGAAGAATATCTTTGCGTAATTCTTTCACAAGATTTGGCCAGTCTGGATAGAGCGTGACTTCCATGTGTGCCAGGATGTCGTCTTCGAAAGTCCCTTTGACTCTCGCCTCTTGGCCCATGACTTGTGAGATATCATTAAAGGTAATGAACAAGTTTTCAGAACTAACGTTAGAAATCTGAAATTTTTCATTAATCAGGTCTTCATAGGCCGGATAGACCTTGATCATGTGATCTCTTAAAATCGTCGCGATATATCGTTCGGGAAGATCATAGAGGATTGAGATTTCTCTGACTGAAAGCTCTTTATTGATAAATGAATAGGTAATAAATTTTTCGAACAACCAAGTAAGCCATGAAATGAGAGGACCAGATTTGGCGATTTTTTTTGCGTAATCAAAACGCTCACCAAGTTCTTTTGGCTCAATTTGATCCTTAAAGAATGAATCCCAAAAACCAGTAAAGGACTCAGCGTAACGACCTTCCCATGCTATCGAATTGATATCAAGGTCTAGCCAGGACTTAAATTGATCAAAATCAGATTTTTGTAAAATCATACTCTCTTTAATAAAAGGGCAATTCCTTGGCCGCCACCAATACAAGCACTGGAGATGGCCCAGTCTTTTTTCAGATGCTGCATTTGGCGTGACAAGGTTAATGAAATTTTAATTCCAGTTGCACCAAGTGGATGACCTAGGGCCACAGCTCCCCCCCATATATTGAGTTTTTCCATTGGTAGACTGAGTGCCCGTTGGCAACTAATCACCTGCGAAGCAAAAGCTTCATTGATCTCAAAAAGATCTATGTCTTGAATGTTCTTTTTTTGTCTTTCAAGTAGTTGTGTAATCGCGGGCACGGGACCAATTCCCATTTTAGTTGGATCAACTCCTACTACTTGGCCATCAATAACTTCTGCAATAGGCTTAAGATTATATTTAGTAACATATTCTTCGCTGGCGATAATCATGGCACATGCGCCGTCCACTATCCCTGAAGCAGACCCTGCTGTTACCGTCCCATCTTTTTTAAATGTCGGTTTAAGCTTTTGCATTTGTTCTAAAGAAACATCATCTCTTAAGTGTTCATCGCGTGAACAATCGATACGCTCGAATTTTATTGGCACAATTTCTGGCTGTATAAGATTTGCTTCGTATGCTTTAAGTGCTTTTGCATGAGATTGATATGAATATTGATCTGAATCTTCTTTCGTAACATTATATTCCACGGCCAAATTTTCGGCGGTGATTCCCATCGGCGTTTGGACATGCTTATCATAAAGAGTGTCGAGTAAAAGATCTTGAGTTTTTAGTGCTCCATATTTAGTTCCAAATCGACTTCCATAAACTAAATGCGGAACCATTGTCATATTCTCGGCACCTGCAATCAAGAGTGCGTTTGCTTCTTTGCATCTGATTAGGCGTGCGGCGTCTAGTATTGCCTGAATACCTGAGCCACATAGACGATTAATCACAATGCCTGGAGTTGTTATTTTGAGTCCTGCCTTTAGTGCGAGATGTCTTCCGGCATATAATGTGTCAGGCGTTGAAGGAATGACGTTAGCAAATATTACTTGATCAAGAGTGTTTGGATCAATTTTTGTTTCCTGTAAGAGAGCTTGAGCAGCGTAAACAGCTAAATCTACGGGAGTAATGCTCCCAAGACTGCCACCAAACTTTCCAAATGGTGTGCGTTTACCGTTAACTATAAAGACTCTTTCTTTACTGATCAATATTTGCCTGCCTTGTGAGAAACATCCTTAATTAAGTATCATAATTAATAATGCCACGAAAGGCATTAGCTTTCATTAAAGGATTTGAGCATGTCTGACATATCAGCTGCCACTAGATTGAACCAGGCCAAGGAAGTCATTACCAAAAGGGAAACTTTTGAGATGAGAAAAATGGGCGAGAAGCTTGATAAAGATATCAAGATTGTTAAGAGGAATAATGACAAGAAAGTTGAGAAAATTAAGAGCGACTACGAAGTTGAGGTCACAACAGTTAATTCTGAGAGTGAAACAAAATTGAATAAATTACGCACGAATTGGGATAAAAAAATAAATGAAGAAAATAAAAGATATGAAAAACTTCTGACTGACATCAAAACTGATCATGGTGAAAATACCAATGAACTACAGATAAGTAATGAGGATCAGATTGCAAAGCAGAATGCGAAGCATGTCGATTATCTTGATAAAGCTCGCCTAAAGTTTGAAGAAGAAAAAGCAAAGCTTGAAGCGTAACCCGTCATAAATCCAGGAAGGAGAATAGATGAGTCAGAACAATGCGGAGAATGGTGGAGTTTTCATTAATGGCAAAGGCCAGGTCATTGAGCTTTTAAGAAAGATGGATGGCGCAGATAAGGCAAAGTTGCTCAAAAACTTACGTTTGAGAAACCCGACACTGGCAAAAGAACTTACAGAATCTTGTCTTTCATTTGAAAGTATATGGGATCTTGATGATGAGTGCTTAAAGGCAGTTGTCTGCCAAATTAAGCCTGCGATTCTTGGTTTAGCTCTAAGCTTAGTACATGTAAAAAATCAACGTAGAGCTCTTGCCCTCATCTCACGAGATATGGCCATGAAAGCATTTGAGATAATGCAAAAAGATCTTACTAGTAATCGTAGTGAGTGTTTTCGTGCGCAACAAAAAATTCTCGAGTTGGCAATAAATCTTCAACGTAACCGCGTTATCCAGTTTTACTAAGACAATAATTTTTTATATTCAATTTCAAGTGAAGAGGTATATTGCTCTTCACTTAGTATAGATGAATGGATAACTCGGTTTTCAGCAACGAGGCTAGACGTACTTTGAAATCGAGACACCATGGTGGATGTCAAATCGCTTAGCCAATCCGGGGCAGAACTCATGGCCTTTTCAAAATCACTATTTGGTATTTTAATTACCTCTACTCTGCTTAGAGTTATAGCCGAGTAAGTATAGGGTACGCCTAAAAGCATGGCGCTTTCACCAAGTATATCATTTTCCTTTGCCAAGAAAACTGGAATGAGCCTTTCCTTAGATGCTTTAAGACAAACGACTTCTCCAGCCTTTATGATCATCAGATCTGAAGAAATTTCTCCCTCCCGAAAGAGAACTGTTTTGGCCTCAAAAAAAGTAGTTTTAGACATGTACGAACTCCTTCTTGATTTCTCCTTCCAGAATCGTGCCATATCTTAGTCCATATGTTGAAATTGTGACTTCTTTCACAAGCAACCTATGAATGATGTGATAAACTAAATGCAGTCCACCTCGTATGCTATTAGAACGCTTCTGAAGAAATGGAAAAAGATCCAAAAACTGCTCAGGTTGATGTTCAGAATACTTTTTAAATAAATTATCTATATCTTCAGCTTTAATAACCAGCCCATGAACATCGTCTTCAACGAATTCTTTGTTCTGAAGATGCATATTTCCAAGAGAGGTTACAGTTCCGGCAACACAATAAAGATTTTTTGACTGAAATTTATCAATATCATTTCTAAAATCCAAAAACGTTTTTTGCAAATTCTGAACAAATAATCCATCCTCAAGCCATTGCGAAGCACGAACTGCTCCGATTGGCATACTGATGGTTTCAAGGATATTAAAATTCATAGTGTTTACTTTAATTAATTCAGTAGATGCTCCACCAATGTCCATAATCGTAATAACATCCGAATCAAAATTACTGTTAAAAAGTATGCCCTTGGTCGAAAAGTATGCCTCGGCTTGAGATGTGATTGCCAAGACACTTACACCAAGTTCATTTTTTATTTTAGTAAAAAAATCAGGCGCGTTCTGTGCAACTCTAGAAGCTTCAGTGGCAGTTGCGATGATATTCTCTCTTGGGATATTGTGCTTATCACATTCTTCAGCGTATTCCTTAATTGCTTCAAAAGTTGCAATCATTGATTCGGAATGAAACACTTTAGTTTTGTCCAAGTCTTTACCCAATGAAGTGATGTAACTTTTTTTCAAAATCTCTTGAAGCTTATTATTAGTAACGTCAGCGATCAAAAGAAGGACGCTGTTGGAACCAATGTCTATTGAAGCTCTTAGTTCTTTATTCATAATGTAACAACCCTTACTAGATCTCCTGCCCGTGAAGGAGTGATCAAACCTTTTTCGCAAATAATACCAGTAATTAATTTATGATCAGTAACATCAAAGCTTGGATTAATGGAGTGGGCTCCAGCAGGCGCAAGTTTGATACCTTTTAATTCAGTAATCTCGTTTATTGCCCGCATTTCAATTTCAATATGTTTACCATCAGGTATAGTGAGATCAAATGAACTAATTGGTGCTACTACATAAAAAGGCACTTTATAGTGACTGGCGACGATCGCCAGAGTCGCTGTTCCTATTTTATTTGCGGTATCTCCATTACTGGCAATCCTGTCGGCACCAACAAAAATGGCATCAACTTTTCCATGAGACAGTAAATACGAAGCAGCACCTTCAACGACGATACTATAGGGAATCTTTTCTTTAGATAATTCAAATGCAGTTAAACGTGTTCCTTGAAGATAAGGGCGCGTTTCGTCTGCATAGACATGCTCAACATGGCCTAATGAATGAGCATGAGAAATAACCCCTAAGGCAGTTCCTAAACTCCCACATGCAAGGAATCCAGTATTACAGTGGGTCATTAAGTTCCACTTACGGTCACCAAAAAGCTTCTTAAGTTCACTGAATCCGACCTGCGCCATGCAAGTATTCTTTTCATTCGATTGCTTAATTTGCTCGTCACCAAAAGCTACCAAATCCCTGAAAATAACTTCTATGTCTGCGTTCATTTTTATTGAATCTTTCATTATGTCAAAACAACGATTCACTTCGAATGAAAGGTTTACGGCCGTTGGTCGGGCACTTATCATTTCATCACAGGCCGTACGGCAGTTTTCTATTGATAGTTTAGACTGACCTTTTACCCACAACGCCATCCCATATATTGCTGTAAAACCTATGCACGGTGCACCTCTTACCACCATTTCCGTGATTGCAAGGGCACAATCTCTAAGATTAGCTATTTCTACATATGTTTCTTCGTGGGGTAATAAACGCTGATCTAATAAGTAGAGTTTATTATCGCGCCAAATAATTGGTAAACAGGACTCAGTCACAGAGTCTCCTTTTTCCAGAAAACTTCTAGAACTTCTTTTTTTACTGGTTTCCATTTTTTATTTTTAGGATAATTAAGTATTAAATGAGATTTTGTTCTTGAGATAGAAGATAAAGTTCCACTCAGTTGTGAAGGATCACTACTTTCAAGGGAAATAGAGTTAATTTTAATTGCTTGATTTCTTACACTGGCTTTCCAGATTTTTTTATTTACAGAATTGCTGTCCAGAATAAAATAATCCCATAACTTTTGATTCAAGCTAAAAAAATCACCGCTGGTTTCTTTTAGTTTATCGGCCGTCAAATCCAGCAACCATGTTCCGTCACTCCATTCGGATTTCCATTTACCTTGCAGTTTCCCATTTAAAACACCCTCAGAAGCCGACATATAGGGTTCCAAAAACTTATATGAAGAATTCCAGGCAAAGTTTACGAGATCCAATTCAAAATCCTGTTCAGAGGATTTCCCAGAATACTTAAGCAGTAAACTGGATTGCTTGTCTTGTAATTCAACCTGGTAATATTTCTGATTAGGAATAATTCCAAAACGAAAAGACCCATCGTATATTTTATCACCGTCGAGGCACTGTCTAAGAAGAATCACAGTTGAATGATAAGGCTGAGGAGCGGGGTCCATTAACTCAGAGATTGACTGAACAGATAACAAAGCTGTCTTTAAATCACAGGAAGTAAAACCCAGCTCCTGGTTGAACTGAACTACTTTGCTATTTTCAAAATCTAAAACAGCTCTCCTAGAGAATTTCAAGTCTTGCTTTGGGGTAATAAATGAAGTTTGAATGATTTGATTTTTAAAATCTAAAAACCATTGACCAGGGATTATCTGGTCAGCGCCAAGGGTGAACACTCCTGGAAAATGCAATTTAGCACTAAGAGATGTTGTATTCTCGTTTAGAAAAACTTTATTAAACTTAACCTCACCTTCACCCAAACCTTCTATCTTGTTCCAAAAGGGATTTGATATCTCATCGCCAACCATTTTGAGGTAGCTCATAGGAAACTGTGAAAACTTTAAGTTCAATTGGATTTGATTATATTTAGCTGTTATTTCGCCTGTGCCAATTTTTTTCTTTTCAACCAATAATTGAATGGTTGAAGTCAGGTCAACGGCATGCGGATTTAAAATTGATTTACCATCAATTACCAAATCTTCATATTGCGAACCTTCGACCGTTTCTTTGGTTTTGAACTCGCCTCTATAATTAATTATCCACGTTTTTGGATTAGGGGTGATATCACCAAAAAGCCAAAGATCTGATGAAAAATTTTTATTTTTGTATGTAATGCTAATTGGAATATTAAGTTCAAATGCGGAGTTTTTGCCATATTGAAATTCTCGGACCAAAAACTTGGTCAGTGTAAAAAAGCGCCTATCTCCATCCAGTTCTTTGATCGAAACATTTTTCGCTCTAACCGTATAATGTGCATCAACAAGGTATTCCGGTAAAACAACCTCGACACTCGGAGGGGATTTTTGAAGATTTCGCTCTTCGGATCCAGCAGTTTCGCCTTGATTCGAACTTATATAAATAAATAGATCAGAGATGTTTATCGAAGCATTACCGCGGTTGAAAAGAATTAACCACCATGGAACCTTTAACTGAACTTCATTAGCGCTGGCAATATTTGCATTCCCTCTTTTTAGTGTCAACCCCTTTAGGCTTAATTTGAAATCTATTGAAAACATGTAATCAATTTTTTCGATTTTAAAAATAGATCCAGGATAACTTTTCTGGATTTGAGTGTTAAAAAGAGAAATTAATGAACTAGGATTTAATTTTGAATAAGCACTATAGAACAAAGACCCCAAAACTAAGAGCAATACTAACCAGGCGTACAATATAACTTTTGTCGTTACTTTCATATTTAGCTCAAAATCTTTTGTAAAGGTGCAAACTTAACCATAAACTTTTTTCTGACGCCGTCCCTGAAAAGAATAGTAACTTTTTCTTCCGGACCCATGCCTTCAGAATCGAGAACGGAACCCTCTCCATACAGAGCATGCATTATTTTTGATCCAGATGGATAATTTGCGGTTGTTATTGTTTTTTTTGTTTGGAACACTTTTTCTTTATAAAAGACTGCATCTTCTGAATTATTGGAACTTTGATCAAATTCATTATATGCGTGATCACCAAATTCAGATTTTCGTGCGCTCGATTGGTAATTCGTCCATTTATAAAACCGCGATGGGATCTCGTGAAGAAACTGGCTTGGCCCATTGAATTTAAGGCTTCCCCACAGCATTCTTCCCTGAGCGAACGTAATTGTTAACTGTTTCATTGCCCGAGTCATCGCCACATAAAAAAGTCTTCGTTCTTCTTCAATCGCAGTCGGACCTACCTCTAGGCTCTTATATGAGGGAAATATGTTCTCTTCAGCGCCGATTAAAAAGACGTAAGGGTACTCCAGACCTTTTGAGCCATGAACAGTCATCAGTGAAACAAGTTCGCCAGTCGCTTCTTCGATAGTCGTATCCAGAGTAATAGTCTCAAGAAACTTTACCAAGTTAGGTTCTGTCTCTATTTCTTCAAACTGTTTAACCGCACTCATCAGTTCTTCTAAGTTTTCTAAACGGGCGGCACCCTCATGCGTCTTATCCGCCTTTAAAAATTCAAAGTATCCTGATTCATTTAAAAGTTTCTCATAACTAACAGTAGGAGAATGATTTCTCTCTTCTAAAAGCTGAACTTCTTGAATTAATTGGACCAGCTGATTGATCGCACTTTGAACTTTTCCAGAAAGTGAAAGATGTTTAAATTCAGAAGGTCCCTCTGAAATTTTCTCAATTAGTTCAAACAAAGACAGTTGAAGTCTTACTGCTTCATCTTCAAGTTTTCGTAGGGATGTGGCCCCTACACCTCTCGCTGGTGTATTAATGATCCTGGTTAGAGCGAGCGAATCTTTCTTATTAACCACTACTCTCATATAGGCAATCATATCTTTGACTTCTTTACGGTCATAGAACTTGATTCCAGCAACTACTCGGTATGCAAATTTTTCTTTACGTAGAGCATCCTCGATTGTTCTTGAGTGGGCGTTGTTACGGTAAAAAACAGCAATATCCCTTAATGAAACTCCCTCATTGGCCAAAGTCTTAATTTGTTGGCCAACATATTCGGCTTCCGCCCTATCATCGCGGCATTCAACAATTTTGATCTCGTCGCCCTCATCATTATTAGTCCACATTTGCTTACCCTTACGGGCGATATTTCGAGAAATAACTTCTGTTGCAGCTTCAATGATCTTTTTTGATGAGCGATAATTCTGCTCAAGTTTAATTAACTTAGTTTCAGGGAAGATATTCTCATATTCTAAAATATTCCTGATATCGGCTCCACGCCATGAATAAATGGACTGATCTTCATCTCCTACAACGCAGATATTTCTGTGGTGCTGGCTTAAAAGTAGGATTAGCTCGAACTGAGCACGATTAGTATCTTGATACTCGTCGACTAAAACATATTTGTATTTTTGCTGATACTTATTGAGAACTTCTGGAAATGTACGAAAAAGATTTAATACCCCTGTAATTAATCCACCAAAATCAACAGCATTACTTCGGTGAAGTTCTGCTTCATAATCTAAAAAGATGTCCCAAAGTCTTCTATCTTCAGCATATTTTTCAATTTCTTGATTTCGCGCAAGACCAATATAGTATGCACGGTTTTTTAAACCATCGACATAAGCTGCCACAGTATACGGGGAGAGCTCCTTAGTGTTTATTCCACGTTTTGCCAGAATCCCCTTTATGATGGATTGCGATTCACCGTCGTCATATATTGTAAAATTTTTACTCAGACCAAGATATGTAGCTTCCATACGCAGCACACGTGCACAAAAAGCATGAAATGTAGTTACCTGTAAAGCTCCTACATTGATTTGCGTATTAACAGCAAGACGCTCCCGCATTTCACGCGCGGCTTTATTTGAAAATGTAACAGCAAGAAGCTGAAAAGGACTGACATTTTTTTCTTCTAACAAGTATTGAATACGTGCCACGAGTGTTCTGGTTTTACCAGAACCAGCACCAGCAAGGATCATTACCGGACCGTCGGTTATGAGTACTGCCTGCTTTTGTGATTCGTTGAGAAAATCAAGATTCATTATTCAACCGTCACTGACTTGGCCAAGTTTCTTGGCTTATCAATATCTGTGCCTTTAAGTGAAGCAATATGATAGGCCAAGAATTGTAGGGCGACGTTAACGTAAAGCGGACTTAAATTAGGAAGCCCTTCAAAATCAAGAGAGATATAGTGATCAGCAAGATGCTCTAGCTCTGATGAATCTTTAGGACCAACAATAACAATGATACCTTTTCTTGCCTTGACCTCTTCAATGTTGGAAATAGTTTTTTCAAACAATTCAGGACCCACAATTGCAATATTTACAATTTGTTCATCGATCAAAGCAATTGGACCATGCTTAAGTTCTCCAGCGGCGTAGCCTTCAGCATGGACATA
Source organism: Bacteriovorax stolpii (assembly GCA_945905815.1). GTDB lineage: Bacteria > Bdellovibrionota > Bacteriovoracia > Bacteriovoracales > Bacteriovoracaceae > Peredibacter. The sequence goes on from CAMDQH010000022.1 coordinate 10,199, forward strand.
GGCTATTTCTTTTAATTTCAAAGCGCCTTCTAATGCAATTGGAAAATATTTTCCACGACCTGTGAAGATGAAACCTTTTTTATTATATATTGCTGATGAAACTTCTTTTATCGATTCAACATTAGAACAAAGCTCACCAATGCGGTTAGAAAGAAGTTTAATTTCTTTAAATAAAGACGGATCATCAATGGTTCCTTCCATTGCCCGACTCATCAAATATCCTGTCAAAACCTGAAGACTAAAAGCTTTGGTAGAAGCAACACCTATTTCAACGCCCGCGTGAATCAAAAAGTTTTGGTCACAGTTTCTGAAAAGTGTAGAGCCCTCAACGTTTACAATTGAGAACGATTGAATTCCATTTTCTTTACAAAGTTCCTGACATGCCAACGTATCTGCAGTTTCGCCGGATTGAGATATGAACAAACCAACTTCACCTTTATTTAAAATAGGATTTTTATAACGAAATTCAGAAGCAATATCAACCGATGCACTTTGACGATTATTCTGTTCTAAGTAATTTTTTATAACAAGACCAGCGTGCCAAGCGGTCCCACAGGCAGTGAGGTGCCATCCCGATGGCCTATAATTTGTAAGTGTATCGAGAATTTTTCGTCCCTCGTTCTTAATATAGTAGCCCGCTAGTTTTTCAATCAGGTAAGGTTGTTCATGAATTTCTTTGAGCATGAAATGCTCATATGGCCCTTTCGTGGTTGAGTCCATAGTCATAGCATTTGACTGAAACTTATAGCGACCCGAAGGAGATAGATCTAATTCGTAGAAGTTAATTTTAACATCAAAATCTGACACAATACTTTCGCAGATCACGGCATCTTGAGGGAAATATATACGAGGAGCAAACCCAATTAAAGCAAATGGATCAGAAGAAACAAAAGCCTCTCTTGTATCCTTATTATCACCAACTACAAGAGGTGCTGAGCGCTTTAAGCAATAAAGTTTCTCGCTCGCCTTCTCTATGATAACAAACGCAGAATTACCTGTAATCGTATTAAAGGCTTTAGCAATTGATTGCAAAGTATTATTATTTTGTTTGAAAAATTTTGTTAGCAGGACGAGAAAAACTTCAGAATCTGTTTGTGACTTAAATATAAAACCTTCGGCTTGTAACTCTTTTTTTAGGGTTCCAGCATTTTCAATAATTCCATTATGTACAACAGCAAATAGTTCATTACCATGTGGATGGGCGTTATCAGTAGTAACACCGCCATGTGTGGCCCAACGAGTGTGACCTATCCCCGTATGCGAAAATGGTTTTTGCTCATTAATTAAGGCCTTAAGATTATCGAGCTTGCCTTCTTTTTTAATAATTTGAAGTTCATTATTAATTTTTAGGCAAATGCCTGCAGAATCATAGCCACGATATTCTAAACGAGAAAGGCCCTCAATGATTGGGCCAACTGAGTTACCCGGACCAGAATATCCAACGATTCCACACATATAAATTCCCCAAATTGTAATCAAACTTTAGGGGTAAAATCTAACATTTAGGTATCAGACTTGCTAGGGTTACGCGAAGCGCGACTAGGTCTTTTTAGTCTTCAAAAACTTCTTGGCAGCACCCTCTTTAATGACTTGAGGGGATCTCCCAATTCCGAAGGCCCCGTCAGGAATACTTTTGGTAATAGTTGACCCTGCCGCTATGAATGCGTCATTGCCAATTTCAATCGGAGCAATGACCTGGCAGTCAGAGCCAATGAAGGTATTTGAGCCAATTTTCGTTTTATGTTTGTTGGCCCCATCATAATTACAGGTAATAAAACCGCAGCCAATATTTGAGTTTTCACCAATTTCTGCGTCACCGATATAGCTAAGGTGAGATACTTTTGCTCCTCGGCCAAGCTTAGATTTCTTTACTTCAACAAAATTACCAATTTTGGCATCTGGTCCGATTTCAGTACCAGGACGAAGTCTTGCCATGGGTCCAATCGTTGCGTTGTCTAAGACGACAGCACCCTCTAGATAACTTCCGGCAAGAATTTCAGCGTTTTCAGAAATTGAACTATTTTTAATAAAACAATTCGATTCAACCAATACGCCTGTACCAATTTTAGTTTTCCCCATGATGGTACATCCGGGATATATGACTGAACCAACTCCAATTTCTACATCTGACTCAATATAAACTTGTGTCGGATTTAAAAACCGAACTCCATCGATCATAAGTTTTTGAACTGCTTTATCTCTAGTCAATTGATCAACTTGAGCTAATTGTGCAAGTGTATTGATTCCTAGGAAAGGAGTTTCAGACTTAAACTTCACTGATTTTACTGAATATTCATGTTGAAATAAATCTGTTAAATAGAATTCTCCCGACTTGTTTTTGTTAGAAATTTGTCCAAGAACAGACTTCACATGAGACGTTTTAAGGACATAAAAAGCAGAATTTACTTCCTTTATTTTTCTTTGGTTTTCGTCAGCATCCTTTTCTTCGACTATTTTGAAACCTTTTCCGCCCTCGATTATCCTTCCATAACCAGTAGGAACTTCTGTTTCAAAAGTAGCAGCAACACCTACTAAATCAGGATTTTCTTTCATCATTTGGAATAATTTATTGAACTCAGATTCAGTAATTAATGGAGTATCTGCACAGGCCACAAGGGTGTAATCGTAAGTCCAAAACTGTGGTAAATCATTGAAGCAAGCCTTGAGTGCATCTGCTGTTCCATTTTGTTCTTTTTGCCACGCAATTTTCATTGAGGATTTCATTGAATGGGTGTTCCACCAATTTTCTAAAAGGTCTTTTCTATGGCCAACGACAACACCAATTTCTGCTTTAAGTGATGAATTTTTTGCAAATTTTATAGCTGCATCAACGACATAATCCACTAAAGGCTTACCCGCACACATTGCAAGCGCTTTTGGAGTGTCAGTTTTCATTCTAGTTCCCTTGCCGGCAGCAAGTATTACTATACCAATAGAGTTGCCCATATAACCGAACCTTTTAATCAGTGTTTTATAACTCACTGTTTTATAGATAAAATAAATAAATTTTCTTCTAAAATATTACCTCACAAAAGTACGTTTCTCAGCTAATAAAATTTAAAAAAAATGAACATTATCTTAAATACCTTTAAAGATGAACCGTAAATATCCCGATTCATGTTCAGTACAAGTTTTTCATGGAATAGAAATACGCTATAGGAGAAAATCATGGTGACGAATTACGAGGGAGAAGCGATTGAATTTAAGGAAACGCTCCCTTTACTTCCGGTTCGAGATCTTGTTGTTTACCCGTTCATGATTCTCCCTTTATTTGTTGGTCGCGAGACATCAATTAAGGCCGTAGAAGAGTCTCTGAACAACACTGATAGACTCATACTTCTCGCATCTCAGAAAGACATCACAGCAGAAAGTCCATCTCCTTCAGAAATTTATGAAATGGGAACTGTTGCAATGATTATGCGGATGAGAAAGCTACCTGATGGACGAGTGAAAATTCTCATTCAAGGTTTGGCCAAGGCTCGCATTAAAGAGTTTGTTGGTACCGAACCGTTCTACCAAGTAAAAGTTGAAAAGGTAGAAAATCAAATAGTAACGGCAACAGCTTCAACTATTGAAGCTCTTGCAAGAACGGTAAAAGAAAATCTTGAAAAAGTGATCGCACTTGGGAAAGTACTATCCCCAGATATTCTTATGGTATTAGAAGATATTCAGGACCCCGGTCGTTTATCAGATTTAATAGCATCTAATTTAAATCTCAAAGTTACTGAAGCTCAAAAAGTTTTAGAACTCCTGGACCCTGTCGAAAGACTAGGTCATATTAATCAAGTTTTACTTAAAGAGCTGGAAGTCTTAACTCAACAGTCTAAGATTAAGCCTCAAACAAAAGATGATCTTTCTAAGCATCAGAAAGACTTCTTCTTACGCGAACAAATTAAAGCAATGAAACAAGAACTTTCAGACGATTCTTCAGAGAAAAATGATGAGTTTACTGAAATTCGTGAAAAAATTAGCGCGAAATCGCTTCCGGCTGAATCTGAGAAAGAAGCACTTAAGCAGCTTTCCCGTTTAGAACGAATGCACCCAGACTCTTCAGAGTCTAGCATCCTTAGAAGTTATCTTGAATGGGTGGTTGATCTACCTTGGTCAGAGGTATCTGATGAAGTTAAAGATCTACAATATGCCAAAAACGTGCTTGATGAAGATCATTTTGATCTAGAAAAAGTTAAGGAACGAATTCTTGAATATCTAGCAGTTCGATCTTTAAAAGGTGGAAGTGTCAAAGGACCAATCCTTTGTTTTTCTGGCCCTCCAGGTGTTGGTAAAACTTCACTCGGTAAATCAATCGCGAGGGCGACCGGACGAGAATTCGTAAGAATTTCACTAGGTGGTGTAAAAGATGAATCGGAAATTCGTGGTCATCGTCGCACTTACGTAGGTGCCATGCCCGGTAGATTCATCCAAGCAATGAAGCAATGTAAAACGATCAATCCAATCATTCTTTTAGATGAGATTGATAAACTTGGTTCTGATTTTAAAGGTGATCCAGCTTCGGCAATGCTTGAAGTCTTGGACCCTGAGCAAAACTGCGCATTCAGAGATAACTATTTGAATATGAATTATGATTTATCAAAAATCATGTTCATTGCTACGGCAAACATGCTTGATCAGATCCCCGGTCCACTACGTGACCGTATGGAAATCATCAATCTGGCTGGTTACAGTCAAGAAGAGAAAATCCAAATTTCTAAAAAATATCTTATCCCTAAACAAATGGATGAGCATGGAGTCACTGACGAACACATTGAGTTCCATGATGAGGGTGTAGAATTTGTTATCTCTGGTTATACTCGCGAAGCAGGTCTTCGTAATCTAGAGAGACAAGTTGGTGCTCTTTGCAGAAAAGTGGCCAAGAAGATTGCTTCTGGCCACCACAGCAAAACTCATATTCTAAAAGCAACTGTCGAGGAACTTCTTGGTCCGGCAATTTACTCTAGAGAAGATTCTAATGAGTATGATGAAATTGGTGTTGCCACAGGTCTTGCATGGACCGCTGGCGGGGGAGAAATTCTTCACATTGAAGCCACTACAATGAAAGGTCACGGAATTACCCTGACTGGGCAGCTTGGTGACGTCATGAAGGAATCTGCTCATACGGCTTTTGGATTCATTCGTAGCCATGCAACGGAACTTGGAATTGATGATAAGTTTTTTGCTGAAAATGAAATTCATATTCACCTTCCAGCAGGGGCGATTCCTAAAGATGGCCCATCCGCAGGTATTACTTTGGCAACAGTGATTGTATCACTACTAACCAAGAGTCATATCAGCAAAGACATCGCTATGACGGGTGAAATCACCCTAACTGGTAAAGTCTTACCGGTTGGAGGAATTAAAGAAAAGGCCCTCGCTGCGATGAGAGCCGGAATTGAAACAATTATTATTCCTTGGAAAAACCAGAAAGATATTTTGGAGATACCACTTCAATATCGTAAGAAATTAAATTTCATTCCGGTAAAGAATATCCAGGAAGTTCTCAGCATCGCTTTAGTGGACTGGAAAGGTCAACTTGATTTGGATCAGCACAAGCGTAAAACTGAAGAGACTAAGAAGCCAAAAGACAAAACTGGCCAAGTAGCTGCATAAATAGAAGGCCCCTTTATGGGGCCTTTTTCATTCTAAATCCTTCTATTATTCTACAAATTTGATATCCTTAATCTATGAATGAAATTATGAGTCGTGGAAGTCTTAAAATAGTCGTTGTAGATGATTCTGACTTTTCCAGATCCCTTATTGTTAAAATGCTGAGAGACGCTGAATTTCACGTCGTGGGAGAGAGCAGTAGTGCCGCTTCTGCACTTCAAGTTATTAAAGAAAAGAAACCGGATGTCGTCATAACAGATATTGTTATGCCAGAAGTTAGCGGAATTGAACTAGCTGAACTCATTAATCAGAATTATAAAGATATATATGTCATAGTTGTTTCTTCATTGTCCCAAGAACACGTGGTATTGGAAGCAATCGGTGCCGGAGCAGCGGACTTTATTGCCAAACCAATAAGCCAACAACAGTTGGTGGAATCACTTGAAAAAATTATGTCTCAAATGGAAAAGGAATAAACATGGAAGTTTATCGTGCCTTCGAACTGACCTCTATTGATGAACTCAAAATCCTATCGGATGTAAGGCTCATAAATCGACATGACTTGAATTCAATTTATTCAAAAGATAATTTGCATGTTCAATTTAGTCTGATGGGCGAGCTTCGTGGAACAATTTCGTGTTTTATGTGTTTAGACAAACACGAGCTGACTCCAACAGATAAAAACTACATTTTCCCACTTTTTGTTGAGGCCATGAACATTCTCATTGGTAAGCAAGTGAGTATGGACAAGGAACTAAAATCTTTCAAGGTGAAGCTTTCTCCACCAAAACTTTCCATGATAGCTCAAGAAATAAACACTTTATTAAAAACAAGCATGCAGTATTATGAGCTAGAACTAGAACGCCATACTTTTTCAATACTAACTGAGTATAGCATCGAGGCATTGAGTTAATGAAAACAGCACTAAGAATATTTGGAATTTTTATCGCAACTCTTCTTTTTCTATCAATTGAAATTGGTGATAAACCGATTTTTGGACATATTTACAAACTCATTTCACCTGCAACCAGAGATGCCCAGAAGTTAGCGGAAAGTTTCTTCGATAGTTCTGTTGATCAAACTAACAATTACTCAAAGAAACTTTTTGAAAATTCGTCTCCTCGGCTTAGAGACTCAGTTAAGTCAAAAATGTCTAGCATTAAGAATCATCAAGGTCGTCCACAAGAAGACTTAACAGTTCAAGATAAAAACGAACTTGATGCTTTGATTAAATCAAATTAATAAAGCATCTCTTATATGGCTGTACCTTTCTTCAAATTACTCTGATTGCTCTTCTTTGATAACTTCGCCAGCTTAGCAAGTTTCGAATTTTCTCTGGCTTGAGAAATCATCGGACATTCCGTATTAGACTGGCCTTCACCAAAAGCTGAGGCCGAGAAAAAAGAAGCCAAAATAGCAATCATCAATAAATGTTTCATAAATTCCCCCTATGAGTATTACTAATAGGTATTACAAGTTTGATGCCAATGATGGGTAAGATAAGTGCTCTGAAGTTCGAAGATTGGTAGTGGTTAAGTGTAGGAAGTACAGACACTGTCTAAAAAATAGACAGGGGAAGCGCTGGCCCTCCCCTGTTAAATAATTAAACTTTAAGACCTTTACTTGTATTGCTTCTAATGAGCTTCTTAGGAGATTTATCAAGATTAAGCTTCGCGTTCGCTTCTCTTGATGCTCTTATCATCGGGCACTCTGTATCGGTCTGACCTTCAGCAAAAGCTGAAAAAGAAAAGAAAGAAGCCAAGATAGCAATAATTAGTAGATGTTTCATAGATCCCCCTCGTAAGTTAGTTACATATTGTTATGCAACTGGCTTGCCACGTTTAGGGACGCGTAAGTAGCTAAAAAATCATTTCTGAGTGTTGATACTATAGACATTGTTTCATAGGTGTCTAAAGTTTAGACAGTTATTAAAATGGCAAAAAAAAGCCCTCACTAAAGGAGGGCTTTAATAAACAATAAAGTAAATATTGGGTATTAAGCTCCGTGTGCTTTGCTAGAAGTGCCTTTCTTATTCTTCCCTTTTCTTGGCGTAGAAGCCTCACGCCTTTCAGCCTTCCTACTGACTCCAGGGCACATGGGCTTACTGCCACAAAGACCTGTATGGCAGCAGTCAATATTTGGAGAAGACACTTCCCCAAGAGCAAAGGAGTTAGTGCTTAATAAAGAGAATAAAGAGGCAATGATAAGATATTTCATAAATTCTCCCGAATTAAATGTTTAAGTTCACGCCTGCTGGCTTAACGATTGATAACAAATTCTGGAAAGCTTGGGTCACTTGCAATGCCATTTTGTGGCCAGCACTCGACTCCACTTTCTTAATCTCTCCGTAGTTATCGTAAGCTACGTTAATTTTCCCAATTTTTTCCATTTCAATTTCCACTGGTTTTCCAAGGGCATTATATTTAAATGCTAGAACACGCCTTTGAGTTGCAGACTCTTGATCAACCATCTTAGAGATTTTACCTTTAGAATCATAAATCAAGAAAACCACTTTACCTGCATTATTAGAAGCTTTAACAAGATTACCTTTGGCATCATACTCAAACTGAGTTGTACCATCGTTGTTTACAACTTTCTTAATTTTGTTAATTGTATCGTCGTACTCAATATTAACGAAATCACCTTTAGTCGAAGTCTTTTTAGACAACAATCCATTTTTATTGTATTCAAAATTTGTAACATGATTAGCGCGGGCAATCTTCACAGGCAAAGAATTGTCGTTATAGATTGTCTCTGTCTTGATACCATTGATTTCGGTCACAATACGATATGTATACTGAGCACCATCTGATTTCGCCTTAATTTCATATTCATAACGATTCGCGACCGGCTTACCATCGAATCCTGGTTTAGTTACAATTGTCCAGTAGTGGTTTTCTTGATTTTTTGGATTTGAACCATATTTATAATCAGTTTTCTCACCATTTCTATCGGTAATTTGAGACACAAAAAATGTTTGTGGGTCATAGCTTACTGATAGTTTAGTTTTATCTGAATAACCGATTCCTGTTAAGTTATGTGACTTATCAAAAGTATATTCATAGTTATTGTCGCCAACGTCTTTTGAAGAAACTAAGTCCTCGTCCTGAAACTTAAAAGTAGCTTTTTTGTCACCAGCTGACCAAATTTCCTTAACTAGTCCATCCGGGTACCAAGCAAAAAAGATTTGCTTTGCCTGAGAGTCTTTAAGTGACTCAAGCTTGCCTTCTTTATAAGTAAAGCCCACGAAGTATCCAGACTTGTCAGCAATTTTTACCATCTGACCATCATTATTGAAAAAGTCTTGTCTACCATCTGAATGATCACGACGGTAACCTTCTTTAGTTACATTTAAAGTCTGTGGCCCAAGATCATGTGAATAAAGTACTGTTCCAGGGGCAATGGTTGCCTGAACTCCAAAATTCATTGCATAGGTGTGTCTTAGCTCAGCGTTTTCAGCAAGCTTCTTAATAAGGTCGCTTGTCGCTTTTTCAGAAAGTGCCGTTTTCTTTTTCATCTCATTCACAATTTTTGTGGAAGCTGCAATCGGATCAATCGCAGTTTTTGGCGTAAATCTAGTTTTAGCACCAACTCCATGCTCTTGAATAACGATGGATCCATCAGCCGAAGCCTCTAGTCTGGTTTCAAATTCACTACCCCATCCAAAACCAAACCAACCAACCTCAGTTGATTTTGAATTGTAGGTTCTCGTGATCTCTAATTTTTTACCACCGCCAGGAACAACAATGTCCGTGTAGGAGATATAGAAATTTCCGTTCTTTAAATTTACACCCGCCAGAGCAAACGAGCCCATGGTTAGAGTTAAAATAGCCAGAAAAAACATTCTAAATAGCTTCATAATTCCACCCTCTTAAAATCAGTTCGATACAAGGAACATATCGGTTAAAAACTTTTCAAACTTTAATATCAATAATCTTCAAAATAATAAACATTCCGAGGGCAACCATCCCACAAATGACTAACAATGCTACAATCCCTAAGACTGTTCCAAATAGCAGAGGAAAATAATCAGGATCTCCACTGCCAAACATGATAATCATCATGAAAGGCATACAGCCAATGATATAGGCCTGAATTTTACCTGAAGCAATGTATGTATCAATTTTCAACTGAAGTCTGAGGCGTTCTCGAATAACCAATGTGATAGTGTCAAAAACTTCGGCAAGATTACCACCGGTTTCGCGTAAAATACTTACACTCGTTACAAACATCTCATTATCTTCGGTGTAAACACGATTTTTAAGATTTTCCAGCGCCTCATCTAAAGGGACTCCAATTTTTGCTTGCTGAAGAACAAGATTAAATTCCTGGCTCACCGGCGGAGGTAATTCATCAACGACCATACCAATTGCTTGGGGCATAGTTAGTCCAGCGCGAATGCCGTTTCCGAGAAGATTCAGAGCATCTACCATCTGAAGCGCATATTTCTTTTTTCTTTTTTCTTCAAAATAATCAATCGCCGGCCGAGGAATTTTCCATCCACCAATAGTGGCAGCAATTCCTGCAACAACACCCAAAGCCGTTTTTCCTATTATTGCGAGAGCGCAGAAGACAAAAGCTCCAGATCCCAAAGAAATTATCATTAGTCCCCATGTTACTTTTTTGGGATCAACTTCAATAAAAAGAATTTCAAATTTCTTAAGAAGATATTCTCTAGTACCTGATGTTTGCTCCTCTACCCAAGCAAATATCTTGATACTATTAACATAACAAAAGATAAAAAAACCAAGTCCAATTACTGCCAGAACTCCAGTTTTACCAAGGACATCAAGCATAAAATTAACTTCACGTTTCTGTTTTATTGCCTGAGCAAATACAATATTTGAGAAAAGTAATGGCAAGATAAAGAATAATTTATTCATGGCTAACCATTGTTAAATAGTCCCCGAGGCACTTTATAACCTTTTGCTTCTAACTTCTCGATGAACTTGGGAATAAAACCACTGGCCATAAATTTACCAATAATTTTTCCGTCTTTACCCATACCTTCTTGCTTAAAGGTGAAAATATCCTGCAATGTTATGACTTCACCTTGCATACCACCAATCTCAGTAATATATAGAACCTTTCTTGAACCATCATCAAGACGTGACTGTTGAATAATCATATGAACTGCAGAGGCAATCATTTCTTTAATAGCTTTTTGGGGTAAACCAACTCCGGCATATTGAACGAGCGTTTCAAGTCGCGAGATCGCATCTCGTGGAGTATTGGAGTGAACAGTAGTCATTGATCCATCATGTCCAGTGTTCATCGCTTGTAACATATCTAACGTTTCTCCACCTCGACACTCACCAACAACAATTCTATCAGGACGCATTCGTAGAGTTTGTTTCACAAGACATCGAATATCAATCGCACCATCACCTTCAAGAGAAGGAGGCCGTGTTTCAAGACGAACTACGTGATCTTGCGGAAAATTTAATTCTGCAGAATCTTCGCATGTAATAATTCGTTCATTGGCCTGAATAAATCCACCCAACATATTAATTAAAGTTGTCTTACCTGACCCTGTACCACCAGAAACAACCATATTTCTGTGGGCTTCAACAGAAATACGCAAAAAATCCGCCATTCCTTCTGTCATTGAACCCCATTTAACAAGGTCCTTATAATCAAGTCTTTTATCCGGAAACTTACGAATGGTAATAACACACCCATCGATTGCACAGGGTGGAATAATTGCATGCACACGCGAACCATCTGCAAGACGTGCATCTACATAAGGGGTTTTCTCATCAATTCTTCGACCAATGGGTGCAACGATACGTTCAATTACATTCATAACCTGTCGATCATTGGTAAAAGTCACTTCTGATTTTCTGACTTTACCTTTTTGCTCAAAGTAAATTTTCTTTGGGCCCACAACCATAATCTCTGAAATTGTTTTATCTGCGAGCATATCTTCTAGAGGTCCAAGCCCAAGTGCTTCATCTAAAATTTCTTTTACGATTCTATTCATATCCTCGCGAGTGCCAAGCACGTTTTTGGTTTCTTCTTTACCAAGAAGTTCCACTACCATTTTTTTTGTTTGTTCACGCAAAATTATTTTGGCTTTGGGATCGTTATCGTCCTGTTTTTTAAGATCCATCTCTTCGACTAGAGATTTATGAACTCGACTTTTAAGCTCGGTCCACATGTCTCTTTTTTTATCATCCGAAGGACCTTCCTTTGAAGCTCCCGCAGCTGCTGCACCTACGTCCTGAGGTTTAGCTATTTTCTCTAAGGTTTTTAAAACATTTTTTTGAACAAGCTTACGAACACAATCGGTTACACCTGATGAGAATGGACCTTTTCCGCCTACCATTACAGGGACCGAACGCGAGAGGGCCGCAATACAACTCGCATCATCACGAGGTATGGCATGAAAAACGGGTTTACCTATTTGTTTCCCGATAACATCCGGAGAAACAGGATGACCATTAACCGCCTGATTTACCAAGATCTGAATCATATCTTTTGGAAAAAGCATTGTTACCAGATCAGTATACATTCTTTTAGATTGATTGACCGCTAAAAGGTCTGGTGAAACGACAATAAAAATAAGAGTCGAAAATTCAAGTGCCTTTAATGTTAGTGGAGTAAGGTCGCAGCCCCCATCTATTATTATCACCGGGTAAAGATTGGTCATTGCCTTAAGTACTTTGCCTAGACCTTCTTCGTTAACTTGAGTTGCAGCAATCGGTTCTGTTGGCATCCCAATAAAGGAAACTCCTGCTTTATGATCAGTTGTAAATAACTGAATAGATCTTGGATCTATCGCTCCAGCAAATTCAGAAAGTTCTTTAAGATTTTTTTTAGATTTCAAACCCGTAATAATATTTTGATCGCCGCATGCCTTTTGATCAAAATCAAGTAGAAGTGTTTTGGCCCTGATCTCGGCAGCATAAGCAAAAGCAAGGTTTGCCGCAACCTGCGACTTACCAACTCCACCCTTACCACCAATTATTGTAATAATATTTCCGGCCATACTATTCTCGTCTCCTGAATTTTTTTCTAATTTCTTCCGTCCCAACCGAGGCAGATTCTATAATTTCGGGAGTTACAAATACAACATACTGGCTTTTAGTCGTTGAATAGTTTTTAGATCTTAAAAGTCTGAATAATGGAGTTGCAGGAGTTCCTTGCCCTGTTGTTGCTGATGAAGGAGCAGGATCAGTTTTATCATATTCAGTACTAGATTGATTTTGGACCACACCACCAATTGCTGCCGATTCTTTTGATTTAATTACAAGATTAGTGTTAATCGTGTTGGTCGTCGTGATTTGAGCATCGTTACCAATCGCAAGGCTCACTTTAAGATTAAGTGCTAATTCAATTTTTTCTTGCTCAAGAATTTTAGGCGTAACTTCCATCGTTAAGCCAACGTTTGAAGATGTTGCTTTTGTGAAGTCACCAGTACCAACTGCAAATGGAGTATTAGTGGTCTTGTCCACTGTGGCCGGTTTTGTATCGCGAGTGATAACCATTCCTGATTGTATTATGCGCGCATACCCTGCACTTTTAGCCGCATTTAATTTTGGAAAAAGACCCGAGATAGTAGCACTCAATGTTCCAGAGGAAGTTGATGTCACATTGCCCGATTTTGTCTGACCAAAACTTATTCCACTGTTATCTTCACCCATTAGCGGGGCCCATTTGAAGGCAAATACCTTTCCGTAATTTTTTGCTAATTCCACAAACTGTGCAGTAATTTTCACCATTTTTGGTGCAGGTTGCGGTTCTTTTTTTTCATTTATAGCAATGAAGTCAATGATTGCTGGCTTATCCGAAGCGGAAAATCGATCATCTTTAGTTGATAGTGAGGCAATTTGTGGTGGAAGATAAGCAGTGGCGATACTCATGGCCAAAGTTTTTTTACCTTCAGATCCCACAACTCCTTCCAACCAATATGTTTTATTAACGATTCTAACACTTACATCTTTTAAATTATTTCGAGCAAGTTCATCGCTCATTTTTCTAGCTATTACTCGCTGAGTTTGAGGACTTAATTCAATAATTGATAACACTTCGGCGTAGCTTGCAAGAACTTTGGAAACACGTCCAATATCTTCTGGGACAACAATCTCACCCGACACGACAATTTTTCCACCCTTGATCCCAATATCGAGGCCTTCAACATCACCAATGAGTTCACGTAATTCTGCTACTTTCGCTGATGTTCCGGTCGCCGTGATAACTACAGTATATCTAAGACGAACATCCCCTAGATTATCTCTAATTGTGACAGTCGTTTTTCCAGGCTTCATGCCTTTAAATACGATTTCTTTTTTTTGAGGCACGAGCGTAAGTTTAAGTAAATTATCGGCGCCGAAAACTATTTTAGGATTATATTCAAAATCAATTTTTTCAATAACATCTATTCCCATCGCCACTTCTAATTCTTTTTCAATGATGGGTGCAACTGCTGCATCCTGAGCTAAAGTAATCCCAGTTAAACAAAATGAAAGAAAAATAAGGCTAAGGAATTTAACGACCACCAGGCGGCCCCTTACGGTTTGCTTGATCTGCCTGATTCGCAAAGTATGTCTTTGCTTCGGCGGCATCTTCGTCCAATACATCAAAAAGCCTTGTAGCCTTTATCCTCTCAATAATTTTGTCGTCGTTATTTCGAAGTGAAAGATAAATCCCATTTCCGGCCGACATCATGAAAACCATTTTCTGAACTTCAAAAGGGGTAAGCTCTAGAGTAATTGTATTATAATTTGTATAGCTGTTTAGCTTTACCTGACGTGTTGAATCGTTTGGACCACCGATATTCACGATAGGAATTGAGTTGGTAACAAATAGACCGGTTGAAAGAATTAAAACATCCTGAAGAACAGTTTTCACTTTTATTTTTTCTTTTTTTCCAGCGGCATAATCTACAAGTGCAAGTACATCAATTCGATCACCTGGCTTTAATAAACGACTCACTGACTGACCTTCAGTTACCTGAATCGAAAGAGCTCTTTTACCAATAGAAACTTGTCTCGATAATCCAGACTGAGCTCCAGGATAAGTAACTCTGGGGGAAGTAATTTGTTCCCCTGCTTTTATGGGTACTGCTGCGATTGTGTTATAAAGTTCCTCAACACTTTTAAAGTGTCCTGGCATCTGAAATGATTTAGGAATGTTTTTCAGCTGAACTTTTCGATCATCAATAATTTCAAGTTCTTTGATATCTTCTTTCGCTACAACAACTGGTGTTGAGTCACCGTACTCACTAATGAGCTCGGTTTCACGACTTGAAATATAAGACAAAACCATCATTACTGCTAATGCAGCAAGGATAAGACTCGTTGTAAACGCCTTGGTATTCATTGTTCTTCCTAAACTTTGATCGAAGTTTCGATAACTTAATCATAGCAGAAATTTCAATGCGAGGAGTAGAAAATGAAATATTGCCTATTGGATTGTGCAACTTCCACGGCTAACAAGTGCTGAAAAATCCCCACCAGGGTAGTCAGGTACTGGATTAACCACTGTTCCGTTTCCAATGTAAGTGGCACCGCAAACACCATAAACTGTTTGAACACGAATAAGCATTGTTGCAGGCTGAGTATACTCATCACTACAAGGCGGATCACTTGGGCTTGAAGCTATGGGAACTGTTAAACGATAACAAGGAGCAACTGGTTTACCACTCTCCTCATCTCCCGTTTTAAAATAATCCTTCCAACCAATAAAAAACATCCCGAACTGAGTCCAAGGCTTATATGTCATTGCCTTGTCTGGTTTAGGAATAGTTGAGTTATTTTGAACCCTATAATAGAAATAGGCCCGGGTTACTTTTTGCTGATTGATTGAAGCATTGATGGCATTCGCAAAGCCTGAAATCATCGAATAAAACATAAACATCAATGGCAAAAATATAATAAGTTCAATCAGGGCCTGGCCCTTTTGGTTATTTTTCCTCATTAGCAACCATCGTCATAAAGAGTAATATCCATTGAATTAGTACAAATGTCTTCGCCCGAGATCGCTTTACAAACTCGA
This sequence comes from Bacteriovorax stolpii, assembly GCA_945905815.1. Taxonomy (GTDB): domain Bacteria; phylum Bdellovibrionota; class Bacteriovoracia; order Bacteriovoracales; family Bacteriovoracaceae; genus Peredibacter. Next base: position 25,799 of record CAMDQH010000022.1, read on the forward strand.
CTAGCACAAACTCCACGCGTTGGTTCCCGGCCAAGAAAAGATTCGGAGATAAGCTCTAATTCTGTCTGGCCAGTCACTCGGCCTATGACATCCATTTTTCTCGTGAATGTGGCATAAGTCCCTACCATCAGATATTTTCCAGCATCAAGATTTAGTTCATCATTATGATTTATACCAAAGACAGCATTAATTCCAAAAACTTCTAATTTAAAATCTTTGAAAGTATTTTCAGCTTCGGCAAAGGCTTGAGTTCTACTTCCCGGGCCCCATGCTGTTTGATTTGAATCCTGAGTCAAATAAACACGGCTGGCCATATAAGTCGCGTAGTGAGTGACATAGCCAGAGGTATAATTCATGGATGTGGTGAAAACGAGAAGGATCAGACTAACTGCAAAAATAAAACTAAAAATGAATTCAATGGTCGATTGACCTTTTTGATTATTTTTCATTGATAGGGATCACTTGGACCAAAAAAATGCGTCTGTGTTTTTGAGGCATTATAATAGGAAGCATGATCCTGAGCGGTGGCTTTTGGTGAATTACCTTCTGGTGTAGTTCCCCGACCAGTCATTGAAGCGTGCCGGTACCCCCACTCTGCCTCAACCTTATAAACTCGACCAATTTCTCCATTGTCACCGAAATATTTTTGGAAGGTGGCACTTTTATAAAAGGTGGTAACTAAGGAAACGGCCACTGATAAAAGGAGAATATATTCGACGACCGTCTGGCCACGTTGGTTTTTTATTTCCACTGTTCCACTCCAAGCAAAATCCATGCGAGCAAAACGACTGGCGCAAAACTGAAGTTTGAGCGAATGCTGTCTTTAAATCCCTGCCAATACATACTTAAAGCATAGGCCTTAATATTTTTAAAGTCCTTGGCAATTTTAAAAGATAACATACAAAGACCGACTATAAGAGTTGAGTAAAGCACCTTCTCAAACATCCCTGCGTGCTGCTCTAGAGGAACCAGAAGAAATAGTGAAGCTAGAAACTTACTATCACCAGCGCCCATTATTTTAAGAACAAACAGTATAAAACCAACAACTATCCATCCTATTGGAAAAATTAAACTCGCCCATTCCCAATGATAAACAACAGGGTAGAAGAAGTGGAAGAACAATCCTAAGAACAAATTGATTATGAACCAGAAGTTTGAAATTTTTTTGGTTTTAATATCGATCCAAGACACGATAGCTAACTCTGATAAAACAAGGAAATATATCCAGACTATCATGGACCCACATAGCCATTAACGTAACCTGCGAAGAAACATTCACCTGGGCATACACCTACTGTTACGTTGGTGGATAATACATGACCTACGCCGCCCATCGAATTACGGAAAAAGCCTCCAAAGAGACTTGTTACTTTGACTCCAATTATTACTGCGAATGCGAGTATGAAAATATACTCCACTGTCGCCTGTCCTCGACTACATAGCTTCATGAATAGATATTATCACGAACTATGTAGTACGCAAGGAATTGGAGCTTGCGCAAACTACATTGAATTGATCTCTGTCGAAACTTTACCAAAGACTTCATCCATAACACCGCCGCCTTGACCCGATAGGCCCAGTTTGTCCATGATGACACCTTTGAACTTCACAACGATCGCTGCTGCCACTGCTACGAGTAGAATATACTCTGTAGAAGTCTGTCCGCTCTCGTCTTTTAAATAAGCAATAAATTGTTGCTTCATATAATCCCCTTTAAAGGTACCTAAGTCTTATCGTCCAGAAGATCGAAAAACTTTAGGTCTTTAATTATCTCTTTAATAATTATAACACGGCGCTGCTCAAGTATTGATTTTTTTGTACTTGCATCTGCAAGTGACTGTATTTATTGTGACCACAAGTTAGACAGGTGCCAACTATTGTTGAAATTGCCTATAACTGCCAATTAGAAAATGCGATATAATAACTATGGGTCCGGGACGAAGCTATAAAGTTTCGCCCCTACGATTTTTTTTTCGGGAGCGGTCCCTGGTCACGGTGTGCAAGCTTGCCTGGTTTAGTATTAAGCCAGAATGTGAGAAGCCTAAAGTGATTACTAATTGCGCCCACCTAGTTTTCTAGGGGGACGAAACCGTTTTAAAGTCTTCTGTCCCGGACCTCTTTTCCATTTTCTCTGCTTGGAACAAATTCCTTGACGTTATAAGTCCAAACCCAAACAATTAAAGTATGGAATTCATTAACGTCAACGATTATCAAAATGTTTCTTGGATTGAATCTCTGGCACTTGAAGAAGTGAACATGGAGGAGTCTGGGATCATTCGCTTTAACGATCATTTAAACACACAGGCCCTTCTCGAAGAATCATCATTAAATTTTGTAAACAAGCTAAAAGATCGTTTCGAATTTTATGTTTCTCTATTTAATCAATCCCGCAGCAATCGTGATAACAGTAGAGCAATCAAAGTTTTTAGAATTTCAAATACTGTTAATGATTTTATGTTGTTTAGAAATTCTTTAAAGCTAATCGTTGCTCGCCGCTCACCAGACGTAATCAGCATTGGTTTTTTATCAAACAATGGTGGTTTGTTTACGGCCCGCTTGGCGAACGAAAATCAATCAGTACATGCTATTCATGAAATAAAAGCTCACGTAGGTCCCTTTAATAATATCTCTTGGAGATTTCAAGACGAATCAGTTGAGATCGAACCACTTGTTAAATATTATCTTACCGAGTTTATTAAAAACTCATCACGCTAGAGTTTGAACGGATAGTCTTTTGAAAGTAAGCTGAAGTGACTCCTCCACCGTGGGCATGGCCGTACCCAAGAAATCTTGTACATTAAATGTATCCATTCGAAAGAAGTACTGATCAGTTTGAGTTTTGTTTCCTACTTTGGAATTATTACTATCATCAGGAAATGGAAGAGTAGTCCGCTGAATGAGATTCTCGTCTTTTTTAAATGTCTTAGCTATAAGACGGGCAAATTCATAACGTGTTAAATAATCTTTTGAAGAGATTTGAAACAAACGATTTGTAACGTTAGAGGCGAGAAATGATTTTAAGATTCTGCCTAAAATAAAAACATCTATAAATCCAGTAACCACTGTGTCATCGGCCAGCAGCATACGATTGTGAGCTAAAGAAGTTTGGACGAATTCAAACCAATTAGGATGTTTCGGTCCATATGCTCTTCCATAAATTGGAGCACAACGCAGAATCAGATAATTTAGACTTGAACGTTGGATATAAAATTCAATAGAAGAAAGAGTATTGCCATAAACAGTATTAGGAAAGGGAGTATCTCCCTCTTTATAAAGCTGATCTGCTCCGCCCAAGACATAAGACGAGGAGATATAAATAAATTTTGATCCGTATCTCTCAGAAGAACTACAGACATTTACAGCACCTGCAGAATTTAAAGCATCTGCTTGCTTTGGATTCAATTTGCATTCAGTGAGCGAACTAAGGCCAATCGCATAGATGGTGAAATCCGGCTTAATCAATCCAATTAAATTGGTCACGTATTCTTTTTTCAAAACGTCGCAGGGAAAACATGTGATACCAGGTATTTCAACAGGGGTTTTAAAGTAGGTTCCAACGATTCGATATTCGTCTTTCAATGCAATCGCAAGATTAGATCCGACGAAGGACGAAATTCCGAAAATGAGGACAGTTTTTTTCATGTATAGATTTTAACACAGAAAAAAAAATAAAAAACCTTCCCCCATTCGGGGGAAGGTAAGTGGGTGTGAATTAGCCAATCAACTTGAGAGCAGAAGCAGAATTTTGATTCGCCTGTGCTAGGACCGAAATACCTGCCTGGGTTAGAATGTTATTCTTCGCCAGTTCAGCTGTCTCGGACGCAACATCGACGTCTCGTATGCGGGAGTTCGCAGCGCTAAAGTTCTCTTCAGTGACCATAATGTTATTACTGGCCGATTGAAGACGATTTTGTAGCGCCCCGAGATTAGCACGGACTCCGTTGATCCGTACCAATGCATTATCAAGCTTAGAAAGTGACACCTGTGCGCCTTCCTTGTTAGCAATTGTCTCGCCGCCGAGAGCAAGAGATTCAAGGGATGAATCAGTATCAGTTGAGTCGTATTTAATCCTGTCTTGTGTGGGATCATTGTGGATCCCGACTTGGATTTCGACCAGACCGCCTGTTCCATCAAGAAGCTTTCTTCCATTGAATTCTGAACCTTTTGAAATTCGCTGAATTTCATCTTTAAGATTCTGAAACTCGATGTCTGAAAATCCTCTTTCAGTTTCGCCAACAGTATCAGAGGCTGCTTGCACAGCAAGTTCTCTAAGGCGAATGATGATACTAGATACTTCGTTGAGGCCACCTTCAGCTGTTTGTATAAGCGATATACCGTCATCTGAGTTCCTCTTGGCTTGTCTGAGACCCCGAATATGTGCTTTCAGTTTTTCACTGATCGCTAATCCAGCTGCGTCGTCAGAGGCGCGAGTTATCCGTTCACCGGTGGATAGCTTTCTAAAGTTGCTATCCAAGTTATTCTTAGTTACACCTAAGGCCCGTTGAGCCGCAAGGCTCGAAACGTTCGTATTTATTCTCATTCCCATAAGTTAGTCTCCTGTTAGCATTGTGAACCTCCATGTTCGGTTTGGGGACTTCTTGTCACCCAGTTGTTTGTTTTAAAAAACTACTACCCTAAAATCAACTCGCTAGTACACCCACTACAAGTTTTGCAGGATTCGTTTTACGTCAGTACTGTCTTAAGGCTTGAGCCTCAGGGGATACTTACCCCTGAGAAGCAGCATTAATAAGGCTGAGAGCGTTCGTCGTAGACTGATTCGCCTGGGCCAATACCGAAGTACCTGCTTGCATCAATATGTTCGTTCTAGTCAATTCAGAAGTTGCTGAAGCAATATCAGTGTCACGAATACGTGAGTTAGCAGCTGATAAGTTTTCATTCGAAATCTGAATGTTGTTAATCGTCGACTGTAATCTGTTCTGAAGAGCACCGAAGTCAGCTCGAATTCCAGAAACGTTCTGAATCGCTTGGTCAATCGCTGCTAATGAGTTCTGAGCAGAAATTTTATCAGAAACAGAAGCTAAGTTAAGACCTAGGGCCGCAACGTTTACATCTGCTGACGAAGCATCGAAAGTTAATCGATCTGATAAAGGGTCATTTCGTGTACCAATCTGAATGTCGAAAACAGAACCTGTACCGTTAAGAAGTGGAACTCTGTTAAATTCAGTAGAGTTCGCAATACGATCTACTTCTGACATTAACTGTTCAAATTCCACGTTAAGGAATTTTCTTTCTGTGGGCCCGATGGTATCAGAAGCTGCTTGTACTGCTAGTTCTCGTAATCGGATCATAATGTTTCCGCATTCTGCTAATGCACCTTCTGCGATCTGCACCAAAGACACACCATCTTGTGCGTTTCTTTCTGCCTGACCTAAACCACGAATTTGTGCTTTCAAGTTTTCTGAGATCGCGAGTCCTGCAGCATCGTCGCCTGCACGGTTAATACGCTGACCAGATGACAATTGCTCTAACACTTTGTTCTGAGCAAGTTTTGTTGTTCCCAAGTTTCGTTGCGCGTTTAGCGATGAAATGTTGGTGTTAATCCTCAAACCCATAAATCCTCCTTGATCGGGTTTCACTCGTTCTCAATCCATGAGAGGAGCGAAGAAAACCATAATTGGCCTTCATGTTTAACTTTTCGACAACCCACGAAAAGACTTTAGTTTTTTGTATAAAAGTTTTACACAAAGCAAAAGACACGACTCAAGTAATTGATTTTAAGGACTTTTTTAAAGTCAGGGTAATTTTTGCCGAGGCAGAAAGGATTAAAGCCAGCATAATGAGATATGACTATTACGACATTAAAAGCTGCTCCTCACCTTCTAAAAGCAACAATTGAGCTGATTGAAAAATCTTTTCATTATGAAAAGCCTAATTGTTTCGCTGTAGACTTCGCCCCACTCATGAATGAGAGAAATTTTCATAATTGTTTCATCATGATTGATGAAAAAGAAAATGTGATTGCGCATGTTGGAGTTTGTGAGAGAAAAATTTTGGGGATTCCAGTCGCTATGCTTGGCGGAATTGCTGTAGATGAATCTCACAGAGGTGAAGGACACTTTCAAGAATTGTTTCAAGATGTTCTAGCTGAAAAAAGAAATGATGTGGCATTATTTATGCTATGGAGTGATCAAGAAAAACTTTATAAGAAACATGGGTTTTACCTATGTGGAACACAAATTGAAATAGCTAAGAATGGATCAAATAAAGAGTTTATAAAATCAAAGCTGAGTGTACTCAACCCTAGTCAGTTTAAGCAAATCCAAAATTTGTACGAAAAATCATTCGGCAATTTGTATACGACGATCAAGCGTTCACCAAATGACTGGCAAGAAATTATGGCCATACATTCTACTGATTTGTACCTTAAAGAAAATTCAGGGATTATTACTGATTATTTTTTAACGAACAAAGGTCAGGACTTAACAGATATTATATTTGAATATGGAACCTCTGGTGAAATGAAGGATCTTGTCAAAAAAATTGCGTCCTACGGTAACGTCTGGTTAGGTGCGAATCTTTTAAATGATGGAGAAGCCCAATTGCAGTTTTTTATGGCACCTGGGGATACAAAACTCTTTGCTCTTTTCATAGGGCTCTATACAGATGAAAAAATTCTTATCCGAGAAATGAACTCTATGAAACAGGAAGTTTACTTCTATTTTAATGACGAGTTACTTTCACTTGATACTGAAGAGTTTTTAAGAGGGGTTATTGGACCTGAGGTTTTTGAAGAACTAGGCGAGCTAAAACCTATCTTTGTCAGTGGCTTAGATAGTATTTAATCAACAATTTGACTCAGATTCAGTATCTTCTCATGATCGTAATACGAACTAATAAATAACTGGCAAAACCCCAAAAGATCCAACTTAGCAACGGAATGTCATAGACTGAAATGATGTTAACATTCCTGACAAAAAGAGTCCCACATAATATCATAACTGAGGCAAGAAGAGACATTCCTAAGATATAAAAGGATCGGCTGATGCTTTTCGACAAAGTATCCACTTCTTTAATTCTAATTTCTAAAGCATAGTTATTTTTTGAAATTTCTTTTAAAAACCATTTTATGTGTTTGGGAACGATCCTCAGAGAGCTGATAACATCTTTTGCCACCCACATAAGTTCATCTTGGGCATTTTTCTTAGAAAGCATTTCTCCAACAAGCTTATCAAGATCCTTTTCTAAAATTTGGAAAATATTTAAATCAAGTCCGATTGATTTCCCAACGCCGTCCAAAGTTATTAAGGCCCGGAAAATAATAAACCACTCACGCGGTAGATAGAGTTCGTGCTTACTGAGAGTTTTGATGAGATTTCTCACGAGCTCAGACATATTGGTTTCTTTTACACTTAGACCAACATAGGGAGAAATAGCATCTTTGATATCGCGAATGAGTTCTTCATGATTAGGAATAGAATCAAAATCCGCGACTTCCAAAAACTCATACACTAAATTTTCAAAATCATGCGTAATGAGAGAATACATTATCGCTATGAGGTTAGCGCGGTTCTTCTTGCTCAGGGTTCCCATGAGTCCAAAATCAATTAACCCAATTTTCTGATCGGGCATAACAAAAAAGTTTCCACCATGTAGGTCAGCGTGAAAAAAACCATCTGCGAGAAGGGTGTGGGTAAAGAGTTCAACACTTTTTAAGAGGCGCTCTACTACCACGGGTCCTAATTGCTCCAACGAATTAAATTCATTAAATGGCCTACCATCAAGGAATTCAAGGACAATTACCTCTTGGGTAGTGTACTCACGATAAACATGAGGAACGACTAAGATACTTTCCTTATCTATAACCAATAAATTCTTCTTAAGACGCTCACAGTTCTGTGCTTCTACCTGAAAATTTAACTCATTCTGGGTACTTTTAAAAAAATCATTGATCATCTTCGACATACCTAGAAACCGTATATCAACTGAAACCTTTTCTAGCTTTTGAAGAATAAATTTAAGAATTTCAAAATCTGTATTAATGGTTTTGGCAATTCCTGGACGCCTAACTTTTACGACAACTTTTTGGCCATTTATTAACTCGGCTTTATAAACAACACCAATTGAAGCTGTGCCGATCGCAACTTCATTAAAACTTGAAAATACTTCGTGAATTTTCTTGCCCAAATTTGTTTCAATAACATTCCGGGCCGTTTCAAATGGAATACCTTTCACTTTATTTTGAAGAAGTTTTAATTCCTTAATCATCACTGGTTCAAGGATGTCTTCGCGTGTCGCTAATAGCTGACCAAGCTTAATAAAACTTGGACCCAGCTCCTCAAAACTCATTCTTAGTTGAGTACCAAAAATCTGCCACCACTCTTCAGAAGAAATATCTTCCCGCTTTAATTCTGACACCCTTGCAGGAAGAACAAATCCAGGAATAACTTTATCCAGACCCGACTTTACAATTAATTCCGAAAAGCCATGACGACTCAACACGGTGAGAATTTCACGCATACGCGCAACGTTTTTAATAGTCTTAGAAATTCCTATTCCCGTTTTGATTAAATCCATATTTTCATGGTAAGATAAAACGACTGAATAGCAAAAACCATAACTTAGAAGAACAATTTACCCCATATGTGGAATCTATCCTTAGTCATATTGTCAGTTTTAGTTTCAACCCAAATTTGGGCCGCGGAAACCTGCAGTCGTGTAGCGACTATTAACTACCAGGAGGTTCTGGTAGATGTAAGCACTTCAAATCGAGGCGAAGGTTTGCGCTATTATCTAGAAAAAGACCAAATTGCTAAAGAACTCTTAAATGAATATCGAGATAATAATCGACCGACTTGGAAAAGTGCTGCAATGAGCACAGTTGGGTCGGCAATGATTTTGGCCGGCCTAATGCGAACCAATTCCGGTGAAAACGAAACCCTAACAAGTCGAAACTTTCTGTTTGTTGGTGGGGCGACTTTAATTGGAGTCAGTTATCTGATTTCTAAGACAAATCAGGTAAGTAACGAGTACTTACTTGTTAAATCGGTAGAGGAATACAACAAGCGGAACACCCCAAAAATCTTCTTTTCACCGACCGGCGATGGTAAGGGTTTAGGATTTGGTGTGGGTCAGGAGTTTTAATGTCGTTTAACTGCCACAAATGTGGGAAACCCTTATCTGATACATATAAAGTGATGGTGAGTCGTTCAGACACTTGCCCTTATTGCAGGGCAGATCTCAGATGCTGTAAGATGTGTCAGTTTTACGATCCGAAAGCCTACAATGATTGCAGAGAATCAATGGCCGACAGAGTGGTAGAAAAAGAAAAGGCAAATTTTTGTGACTATTACAAATTTGGGCCTGGTGGCGAAGATGCAAATAAACAGCGTCAAGATGCTCTGGCAAAAGCCGCAGCTCTATTTAAAAAGTAATTTGAGGAACTAGTATGACTGACTGTCCAATGACCTTGTTAGGCAAAAAAATGATTGAAAGCGAACTTACTCAACTTATAAAAATTGATAGAGAATATATCAAACAAGCAATATCTGATGCTAGAGAATTGGGTGACCTAAAAGAAAATGCTGAATACCATGCGGCCAAAGAGCGACAATCAATTATTGAAGGCCGAATTATGGATCTTCAAAGTAAATTAGCACGTGCAAGGGTTATTGATATAACGACTTTAACATCAGACAAAATTGTATTCGGTGCGACCGTAACAATTTTTGACAATAAAAAAGAAATTGAAGTCACATATCAACTTGTTGGCGAAGATGAAGCTCAGAACGATCCAAGGAAAATTTCTTTTAGTTCTCCACTTGGCCGTGCCATGATTGGTAGAGAAGCTGGTGATGACATCGTCGTTAAAGCTCCTAAGGGCGACCTGACCTATGAAATCCTCTCCTTCAAATACAACTGAGCATAATTGGGGTGACCCAATTGAATCTCTAAGTAGAAGTAAAAAGCCTTCACCTACTTTTGAAAAATTGGCTGCTGCTGGTATACAGAAAATTTCTGATCTCTTATGGATTTTGCCTTTAAGAATTCATAAAAGTCCGCCACCCAGTCCATTTAGAGAAGCTGTCCTGGATCAATTTTTTCGTGGCTCCGGAAAAGTTATTCACGTTGAGGTTAAACCGGCCTTCGGTCGACGTGGTAAAGGCAATATCCTCCTCTATAACGGTTACGCTGTTGTAGTAGATGATCTTTCACAAGAAAGTCTGAGCCTGAGGTGGTTCAATCTCTATCCAAATCAAAAAAAACAAATTGAAGCTCTCACACATATTAATTTCCTGGGTCAAGTGCAAGAATTCAAAGCACAAAAACAAATTATTAACCCGCAGATTTTAACCACTGAAGAAGTCGCACCATACATTATTGAATACCCTACGGTGAATAAAATCCCAGGAAATACTTTAAAGAAAGCGATTGAACTCATCCCTCCATTATTATGGAGCAAAGTTCCGCAAATCTTACCCGAATTGGGTTATGACAAAAAACTTTCTTTAGGCGAAGCCTTTAAAATTATCCATGGAAGAATAGCTCCTGCAAATTTTAATTCAAAACTTAAAGAACAAGCCGAAGAGCGCCTCATCTATGAAGAATTTCTGATCGATCAACTTAAAATTCAAACTCGTAGAAAATTTATCAAGCAAAAAGATGCTCCCATTTTAAAGGCAAATGATCTACTTCTTAAGAATCTAAAATCCACGCTTCCATTTACCCTTACATTAGACCAAGACAAAGTTTTAGGAGAAGTGCTCAAAGACCTTAAGTCCGGGCATCCAATGATGAGGTTGGTTCAAGGTGACGTTGGATGTGGAAAAACTATTGTTGCCTATCTTGCCTCGCGTGTAGTGACCCAGCTTGGCCACCAGGTAGCACTTATGTGCCCTACTGAAGCCCTTGCTCAACAACACTTTGAATCGTTCAAACAACTAGCTCCCGAAATTTCAATTGAACTTCTATTAGGATCAACTAAGGCCAAGGATAAAAAACTTCTTTTAACCAAATTAAAAAATGGCGAAATCAACATAGTTATTGGTACTCATGCCCTTTTTCAGGACAGTGTCGGTTTTCATAAATTGGGACTCGCGATTATTGATGAACAACACAAGTTCGGTGTTGAACAAAGATTAAAGCTTGTTGCTAAAGGGGAAGGTACACATAGCTTAATTATGACTGCGACCCCTATTCCGCGAACATTAAGTCTAGCGCAATATGGCGATTTAGATATTTCTACTATTAAAATGATGCCATTAGGCCGCAAAGGTATAAAGACGAGAATTACTGAAAAAAAAAATTACGACAAATACTTAGAATTTGTGAAAAGCCGACTTATGCAAAAAGAGCAGGCATACTTTGTTTTTCCCGCCATTGAGGAAAGCGAAACGATGGATCTTCAAAATGTTAAAGAAAGCTTGAATAAGTATCAGGAAAGTTTCCGCGCTTTTAAAGTGGAAATGCTCCACGGGAAAATGAGGCCTGAAGAAAAACAAAAAGTTGTGCAAGATTTTCGCGATCAAAAAATACATATTCTCATTTCAACCAGCGTGATTGAAGTAGGAATTAATATACCGAATTCGACAATTATGAGTATTTATAATCCTGAAAGATTTGGGTTAAGTTCGCTGCACCAGTTACGCGGGCGTGTTGGACGAGGCGAAAAGGCAGGATTCTGTTTTCTGGTACTGGACAAAGAGCTCCCACCCGACTCCTACCATCGCCTGGAAGTAATCGAACAAAATCTGGATGGATTTGTTATTGCGGAGGAGGATTTGAAATTTAGAGGAGAAGGTGACCTTTTTGGTGTAGATCAGTCAGGTAGTGTTACGAGCAAAAAACTCGCAAATTTTCTTACTCATACAAGTATTTTGGAACAAGTCGTGGCCGATGTAGAAAGACTCAAGGAAACTCGCCCTGACATTTTGTCCCCTATTTTCGAAAAACTCGCAAAAGATCAAAAAATCCTCGATACTATTTAGAGAGGAAATCACCATGATACACTTAGAAATAATTAGTAGCCCTGATATAAATATTTTAACCGATTTTCAATTCTGGCAAAATGAAGTCTACCTTGGACGTACATCAGGCACTATTCATATTAAAGACGATAATATTCGTGAATCCCACGCGATGATTGAAGTAGTTGCAAGTGATCTTATTATTCACCCTCAGAAAGGTGTTGAATCATATTTAATAGATGGTAAGCGCTCCACCAGCATACGGAAGATTGCTATTGGACAAATAATTACAATTGGAACAACAACCTTTAAGGTATTAAAGTTCGAAGAGACTCAAATAAACTCAAAGAAAAAAATCCTGGACGAAAAACTTTCCAAACTTTTAGAGACAAACTCTATACGGCTAATCGTAATTGAAAAACTCGCTCATCTAATGAAGTAAATATGTTCAAAAACAATGAAGCCAACTTTTTTAAAACCGAAGATAATGAACAGATTTTTTACCTTAAAAACTTCTCTACCTTTGATAGCTCTAAAAAAACTATCGTTTTTAACTACGGTTTAGTTTGCAGCAACCATCACTGGAAGTATCAAGTAGAATATTTTGATGAAAGAGGTTATCAGATTTTGATGCATGATTATCGCGGCCATTTCCAATCCTCAGGAAATCACGATATTAAAAAAATTACTTTTGCGCAAATGTCAAAAGACATCAACGATCTCTGTGATTTTCTAGGTATTAAAAAAGCGATCATAGTAGGACACAGTATGGGAGTAAATATAACTCTCCAAATAGCTAAGGATTATCCTGATTTAGTTCAGGGTATGGTTCTCATCTCTGGAACATTTATGGCCGTTAATGACATCATGTTTGATTCAAACGTTATGGAATTTATTACTCCGTTTTGTGTTGCTGGACTTCAAAAGTATCCTGAAGCAGTAAAAAAATTATGGATTTCTAGTGGACTTAACCCTATCGTAAGAAATCTTATTCATTCGAGCGGATTTAATAAGGCCAAGGTTTCGAAAGAATTTATAGAAATTTATCTCAATCGTGTTGGCCAACTTGGGCCTGAAGTTTTCTTCCAACTATTTTCCGAAATGACAAAGCAGAACATTAGTTCAAGTTTAGAAAGAATAAATATCCCTACACTCGTAATCGGAGGTCAGAAGGACAATGTCATCCCAAACCATCTCCAGCGGACCCTTGCAAGTCTCCTTCCACAGTCTGAAACATATTTTTTTGTTAATGGGTCTCACGTACCTCAGGTAGACTTCCCAGAGATGATCAATGAAAGAGTTGATCTCTTCTTAAATCAAAAATGCTAGGAATCCATTCTAATCGCATGCAGCTCTAGAATCGGTTTAAAAATACGTTTCATGGCCGAACGTAATTGAGATCGCTTGTATTCATTATGAGAAGCTTCACCTTGAGTATTTTGCAGATGACTTTCATAATCAGTAATCTGTACTTCAAATGGATAAAAAAATCTAACATCTCTTGAGATTGCAGAAGTGTCTAAACTCAGAAGTCTTTGAGACAAAGGATTTTCTTTATCTTTGAGTGCCTGTTTTCTAACCTCGTTAAAAGAGGACATGAAAGGGTTACGGTATTTGATCAGCTGTCTTCCAGTGAAATGAATCGCTCGGTATTCATTTGAGGAATGAACGTTCTTCTCTTCATCTTGATGACCTTGTGGATAAGACTCAGATATTAATTTGTTAAGACGCTGATAAAACTCATCCCCTGGGATCTGGTTTTTAATTGATAGCTTATACAAGCCACCAATCTTTTTACGAAGAAGTTTCAAATCTACAAGCGTATTTTGTGAGCGACTTGGTTTGATGTTATTAATCATAATGACGTAATTTTTATGTAAAAACTCGATCACTCTTAGGGCATCTAACTTATTATAAGTAATAATTCTTACGCCAATTCTATCAAACAGTTCTTCCGCCACATTCTCTTGTTTATGCAAAAGCTTAATAATGATTGAATCACGAGTTTTCTTCGCCTTCGTTTGAAAATCAAACAAAGGTATAGTCGTGCCTGCTTCATTTTTTAGAAACAGGCGGTTTTCATCATCGCGTAGAATAAACTTATAAAACCGATCAAAAATTTGCTGTTGAACTGTTGAAAAATAACGGGCCCTCAAATCCTTGTCGGCATGAAGAATCGTATGCATGACTTTTAAGATCACACCGGCCCAAAGAGATTCTTCCGTCTTTAACTTGAAGTTTGAATTTCCAGTCGCAGACAAAAATAATTCTGAAATATTTGTAATGCTATAAAGATAATTTGGAACTTTTAGATCTAATCCCTCAGGGTTTCCTTCAATTAAAAAGTAGCGCTTAATAAATTGCAATGCTTCCTGAAAAATCCCGAATAACTCTGCGCTCTCAACTGGATCAGTTATATTAAAACCATAACCGCTCAAAAAGTTTGTAACCTGGTTCTTATCGTATAGTTCAGATAGATAATTTTTGGCATCAAGAGACGACTTACCACTGCAAACGACATCGAAAGCTTCCCAATTGAAAGTATATTCACCAAGATAGCTTGGACGTTGAGTCATATTTTGCTAATCTCTTGATTCAGGTTTAAAGTGATGAGAGGCAAATTAACGCAAATTCTATGAAAGATCAAAAAATTCAGCGACCTTCTATTCCCACGGTACTTTTTCTTTCTTGGTTCTACACTGGGAAGGTCCCCAAAGCGCCTGGAACAATGGG
>CAMDQH010000023.1 GCA_945905815.1 Bacteriovorax stolpii
TAAATCTATAAGAATTTCCCAAGTGTCAAAAAGCACCTTAGACACGCATTTCCATTCATGGCTATAATGGTCAAGAGGAAACACAAACCCAGGAGGGGAATGTGAAATTAACAATACCAAGGATTATGGTGATGTTTATGACTACTACTGCGTTAGCGCAAACTGTTGATTGGAGTAATTTTAATTCTAGCCTCGTCATAGAAGTGACAAGACCCGAAGGAAAATTCACTTGTAGCGGCGTGGCCATCAAAGACGATATGGTCCTAACTGCGGCCCATTGTTTAGAAGGTAAAATTCTCGAAATTCGTGTTTTCAATCAAGAATCCTATGACCCCAGCGCAAAATCATGGAAAGTTAAGCATTTTGAACTTCATCCAGAATACAACAAGAGCGAGTCAAATTTTAAATCAGATCTGGCGCGCATAAAGCTCTCTAGTAAGCTTCCAGCATCTACGACGATTTACCCAATCATGAAAAATGAAAGTAACTTTAAAGGTAAACTTTTACGCGTTGGCTTTGGAGCGCGTTCTCACTCTAACATCCGAACGCTTATTACCCCTGTATTCAAAGCTCTTAAGACTGAGGAAAAAGTTCTTGAGTTGGATGACATGTATTCATATTCGGGAGATTCAGGCGGGCCGATTTTTATTCAACGCGACGGTCAGATGTATCTGGTAGCGATCCACTCTACTCTTTCTTATGGACCAGAGGGTAAATTCTCGTATAACCCATTAGTTTCAAGTCAAAAAGACTGGATCTTCGCTAACTGGAATTAAAACGTTTTTCAAATCTTTAGTATGCTAGATTAGTCTCACCGGAGGTTTCGGTGAGACTTTTTTTATTACTTTGGATCATGACAATGCCTATTTCTAGTTTTGCAAAATCACAAGAATGGGATGAGTTTAATTCAAGCCTTTGCATTGAAGTAACAAGACCGAATGGCGTTTTTACGTGCACAGGTGTCGCTATCTCTTCAAATGTCGTGGTAACTGCGGCCCACTGCCTTGATGGCGAAATTTTGAAAGTACGCATTTTCACTGACAGCTTTTATAATAAAAATAACAAATCGCTGCTCGTTAAAAGCTTTAAAACTCATCCAAACTACAAACCAAAATCTTCACAATACTTAGCAGATGTTGCAAAAATCTTTCTCGATGAAAAACTACCTTCCCACATAAAGATTCTACCTGTTTTCAGGGATACTATTGTGTATGGGGATATTTATCGTTTTGGATTTGGTGAGCGAAATAAAAAGAATATCCGAACTGTTATTACACCAACGTTTAAAATGATGGATCTCAAAAACAAAACTCTAGAACTAAATGACACATTCTCCTATTCCGGAGATTCTGGTGGGCCAATCTATCTGAAACAAAACAACGAGACTTACGTTCTTGCAGTCCACTCAACGCTCTCTTTTGGGCCACAAGGTAAGTACTCTTATAATCCTCTTTTAGGCAGCTACTTTAATTGGATATTTGAAAACTAAATCTTTTTTGATATACTTTTCCTCATGGATAAAATCATTTGTTTAGGTAAAAATTATTCTGATCATATTGCTGAGATGAAAGAAGCGGCTCCCGACATGCCACTTTTGTTTTTAAAACCATCCAGCGTATTCAGAGAAATCAAGAATCAAGAGACAATACCTCTTCCTTGGGAAAGAGGCCTTATCCACTACGAATGCGAAGTGGTATTTAAACTTTACAAAAAAAATATTATTGGTCTTGGTCTTGGGTTGGATCTCACGTTACGTGATCTTCAGAAACAACTTAAAGAGAAAGGTCATCCATGGGAAATGTCGAAAGTATTTAAAAACTCTGCTATCTGCACACCTATTCAAGGCGTACGTGATTTTCTAAACTGGCAGGACACACCCTTTGTTTTAAAAATCAATGGCGAAGTAAGACAAGAAAGTAAACTCTCAAAGGCCATCTTAAAACCTAATGACATTATTCATTACGTAGATAAGTTTTTTCCCATTTGTGATGGTGACTTAATTTTCACTGGTACCCCCTCAGGTGTAGGCCCGTTACATCCTAACGATTTAATTGAGTTACAGTTCGGCCCCATTGAATCAACGTTTCGTCTAGGAAATGAGAATGGATAATCGACAACTTTCACATGATATTTTAAATATCCTTGAACGTTTACGGATCATGCATGATTTAATTAAAGATAATAATTATGAGCATATTCCCAAAGATGAGCTACTTACCGACCTAAATGAAAACCTTGATCTTTTAAGAACAAAATTCGATATTCTGTCTCAATAACTATCTATGAATTCTTTGGGTACCGTGAATTTAAATAACGGTGTATCAATTTTAAAACTCTGACCATATTTATTGATCATGTTAAAATGTCCCCACATTTCGCCAGTCATGGTTGGTAGTGGACAAAAACTTGAATATTCAAATGACTGTTCAGGCTCAAGGTAAGGTTGTTGTCCAATGACTCCCGGACCTTCAACAAATTTCAGCTCATTTTTAGCATCTTTAATATTCCACTTACGAGAAAGTAGCTGGGCTGCGACATCGCCCTTGTTGATAATCAGGATTGTGTATTTAAAAAGATATTGAAAATTGAGAGGATTCGATTGATCAAAATCAAAATCAGTTTTCACTTCAATACGGAAATTATTGTTTTCAGAAATATAAGAATCAATCATAAAATCTCCCGAGGGTTGCCTCGGGAGAAAAGATATCACAAATGCGAAAAAACTGAAATATCAGAAAGCTTGTAATCCAAAGGTGCATTACGAATAGCACCTGAAGCTGAAATAGTAAATAAACGTCCATCCTGGGTCGTAAAGAAATTGGTTCCAAGGTCTTTAAAATCACCAAAATCACTAGCAGAAGCAACACTCATAAGTAGACCCGTTTCAGAAACTGAGTAAAGGCTATTGTGGGCCACAAAGTAGTTACCACCCATTTTAAATTGCCAACCGTTAAAATTGCCCATTTCAAGCTTGGAGTAAACGAATCCATCTGAAGAGACAGTAAATAGCTCTCCTTTGAGTGTTGTGAAGTAGTTACCGCCGACATAGTTGATTTGATCTAAATCTAGCCCAGGAACATTTACTTCAATTATTGCACCCAATTTTGTTATGACAAAAAGAGCAAGAACTTTTTCCATGTGTACTTTTTTTTCTGCGACAACGAAATTTCCCCCATGGTTTTTAATATTTCGAAATTCACTTTCTCGGTCGCCTTTATAGACGAATCCTTGCTCATCAAAAGTGAACATCTTTCCAAGTTTTGAAATAAAATAATTCTCACCAAAATATTCAATATTAACTGGAGCTTTATCTCCTTTATCTTTTGTGTACATCAAACCGTTATGATCGACAGTTCGAATTATACGGTCCTCATCTATTAGGTATCTACCACCCATTTGCTTAACCTGATAAGGAAGAAGAAAATTGCCTAAATCGTAAACCATGCCTTGATCATCAATGGTTAAAACTTTGCCAGTGTTCATAACTAGCATCGATTGACTAAAGGCCAATGAACTGGTCAAAATGGCAAAAAAGCCTAAAAGTATTTTCATCGATTTCTCCTCGAATTAATTCTTAAAGACTATTTAGAATTGATAACAGCTACCAGCAACTCGAGGGGCGTTGAAAGATGAATTATTTACAGGGTCATTCTGGCTTTAGAGGAGTTAATGGCCGAAAATCTAGGGATACCGAGTTTATGCACCAGCGTTTTCCCGTTGGTGCAGGTCCATCGTTGAAAACATGCCCAAGGTGAGAACCACACTTTGAACAAAGTGCCTCAATTCGGTGCATATTATGAGTGTAATCATGTTTTATCTCAACATTTTTAGAATCCACCATGTCAGTAAAGCTTGGCCAGCCGGAGCCTGAATCAAACTTAGTCTCAGAACTAAAAAGCTCCTGACCACAGGCCGCACATGTGTAAGTGCCTTTTTCGTAGTGTTTATTAAACTTTCCCGAAAATGGGCTTTCAGTTCCACCTAATCGGCAGACATTATATTGTTCGGGTGTAAGTTTTTTCTTCCAATCTTCCTGACTCATAAAAAATATTGTACTATACCGGGACCCAACAAAGGAAGCTCTTTGAATTCTTTAGAAGTTTATGCTCTGGGCATAGGCGCTAATCTCGCATACTCCACTGCCAGCATGGCCTACACTATGTATGCGAAGCGTTTTTCTTCTATGTGGATTAATCAAGTTAAAGCCATTGTTGCGTTGGTGGCCTTTGCCTTGGCGATGTTTTTTTCTCAAAAAATAATTTCAATCGGTACTTATCCTATATTATTGCTTCTTTTGAGCGGACTTGCGGGATTATGCATCGGAGACATTTTTCTTTTTAGGGCATTTGCAACTCTGGGAACCGGGCGCTCGCTCGTCCTCTACAGTTTTCAACCCTTAATGTTAGGCATGTATGGCTACTTTTTTCTGCAGCAGATTTTTTCCTTAAATCAGACTCTCGCCGTTATCTGTATGATGATTTGTGTCTTCATTTTCATGCTTGAGCGAAATCACTCGACAGGTTCCTGGGACATGAAAAGTTTTATGTGGGCCTTTTTAGGGATTACCCTTGATGCATTTGGTGTCATGCTCACAAGAGAAGCGTATGAACTCGAACCAGGGCTTGAGACTTTTCAAGTTAATTTTATCCGTTGCATAGGTGCTTTAATCGGGTTTTTGCTTATTAATCCAAAGAGCTACATTACTGTGTTTAAAGATGTTGTCGCTCTAAGAAAAAGAGATCAGTCACTTCTTATTGGTTCGGCAATATGCGGCTGTTTTTTATCGCTTACACTTTATTTGGCAGCATTAAAGTATGCTCACGTAGGTACTTTGACATCGATTGCAATTACGGGGCCTGTTTGGGTGTCTTTACTTGAATGCATTTACCATAAAAAAGCCCCTAACTTTTATTTGTTAGGAGCTTTTGCATTTTTTCTAACTGGCTTTTACTTAATGATTACTGCTTAGAAGAATTAGAAGGTGTTGTGTCGCCCTTACCTTTGGCAGCACCCTTCTCACCGCATTTCATCGTTTCTTTTTTGTACCCTGAAATGTTGATTCTAAAACCTTGGAAGGGTTTGTATTTTACTTGATATAGATTACTAAATCTTTTTTCATCTTTTAAGTCATCTGGTGACTTAATTAGCGCTTCTTTTTCCAGAAGGTCTTTGTTTTCAGTATAGATATCCATCACTTTCTTCTCATAGTCTGGTGAATCTTTTGTTACGAATCGATTATTTAAATCCTTTGCAACAAATGCTGGACCAGCAAGAGCAAACTTTGTTTCAAAGTTAACTTTTGCTAATTCTAAATTTGAACTTTTAAGATCGTTTAGGGCCTTTGCTGCATACGATGAGCGCTGCTCGGCAAGGTCTAGATTTCTTTTATCACTGTCTGGATCAATAACTTTCTTACCACTAGGTCCTGGTTTGTAATATGGGGTTCTTGAAGAATTTGAACTGACTGAAATGTCCGTTATGATCATATTGGGATTCGCCAAAATAAAGGCATCAATTTTGTTTTTAACGGGGTCAATCTGACTAGCACCAACTTCAGACCGGCCTTCATCAAAATTCAAAGGGACAAATTCACTATATAAAGAAATTTTCTCTTCCACACATGGAGTTAATTTTGGTTTTTCTTCTTCTTTCTTCACAGGCTCTAGAGCACTGAATGGCTCTTTATATAAATTCATACGAAGATTAAATACGAAAGGCGATTTTGAACAAATTTCAGGAACGTCCATGGCAAACACTTCAATCGAAGGAACTTTTTTAGTCCCTTTAGTAAAGCCAAGAGACTTATGCAAAGTTTTTTTAAGGATTTCATCTGTAACATTATTTAGAGAACTGACTAGCTGATCTGTATACTCTGCACGGGCATCAAGGCCACCTTGAGAATAGGTGTCTAGATACTCCCCCCGGTATTTTAATTCAAGCTCACAATGACGGTCATAATTTTTATTATCCATGGGATCTTGTTTCGCATACCCCTTACATCCTGGCATATCCGGTCTCAAATTTTCATAATGAAACATTGATGTCGCCATCAATTTTCCACGACACACATTATCAACTTCTGAACATGATTTGTCCGCGGCAACTTCTCTCATCTCTTTCTCGAAGGCCTCTTTGATTTTTGGATTCTCAGTGAATGCTTTCGAAAATTTCTGGTTAACGAGGTCAATAATTTCTTCGGCCCTTTTAGAAACGTCCGTAAATGGAGGTTGTGGTCTTTTTAGTTCGGCACACCCAGGTTGTTGACCAGGATATCTAGGTTGATTATAAATATTATCCTCAATGAACTGAATTCTCTTTTCCTTCTGAGCTTCATCAAAATAGTAAGAGGCGAATTTTGTCGGTTGCGAGGCCTGCGCCCAAACTGATGCTGGCAAAACAAACAAAACTAAAGCTAACTTTTTCATGTGTACCTCTTATTTAACAAATTATCGGATAGTTAGAGGACCCTCTTGAGCGCTTTCGTCAGGAATTAACTAAATATATTTCAACTAGCTAGAATTACTACATAATGCTTGACCGCGGCGTAAACAAATAATACTCTACACGCCAATTACATCGATAAGGAAAATTGGCAGTGAATATACAACAAATACTGAAAGAAAAAGTTTTGATCTTAGATGGTGCCATGGGCACGATGATTCAAAAGTACGACCTCCAAGAAGCAGATTACCGTGGGACAAGATTTAAAGATTGGAAAAGTTCCCTGAAGGGCAATAACGATTTACTCGTTTTATCCAATCCGAATGTTATTGAAGAAATTCATAATAAATATCTTGAGGCCGGCGCTGATATTATTGAGACGAATACATTTAGTTGTACCCAAATTTCCATGAGTGATTACAACATGGAAGAATTGGTTCCGGAACTAAACCTCGTAGCTGCAAAACTTGCAAAACAATGCGCTGATGAATTTACTCGAAAAGATCCGTCAAAACCCCGTTTTGTGGCAGGGTCAATTGGGCCTACAACTAAAACGGCATCACTTTCTCCGGACGTGAACAATCCTGGTTTTCGAGCTGTTGATTTTGATATCCTAGTTGCCAACTACTATGAACAAACAAAATATCTCGTCGAAGGTGGAGTTGATCTTCTCCTCGTTGAAACTGTTTTTGATACTCTCAACTGTAAAGCTGCACTTTTTGCAATTGCTGATTATTTCGAGAAAGAAAATAAAGAACCTCTACCCGTAATGGTTTCAGGAACAATTACTGACGCTTCAGGAAGAACCCTCTCAGGTCAGACAATTGAAGCCTTTTTATATTCCGTCTCGCACTATCCCCTACTTTCAATTGGAATTAACTGCGCTCTTGGTGCTGAACTTATGCGCCCTTATATAGAGGTTCTCGCAAAAGAATCACCTTTCTACATTTCTGTTTATCCTAATGCTGGTCTTCCTAACGAATTTGGTCAATATGATGAAACACCTAAGCATATGGCCGGTACACTTTCTGAATATTTAAAAAACAAATGGGTAAATATTGTTGGTGGATGTTGTGGAACAACAAATGAACATATTCATGCCATTGCAGAAACTGCTAAAGGCTACTCTCCAAGATCGATACCTGAAATAGAAAAAATTCCAAGACTTTCAGGCCTTGAGCCACTCAAAATTTTTCCCGGATCTAATTTTATTAATATTGGGGAAAGAACTAACTTAACTGGTTCAATTGCCTTTAAAAAACTGATTGTTGAAAAAAACTTTGAGGAAGCACTACGAGTTGCCCGCGAGCAAGTGGAAAATGGTGCACAAATTATTGATGTAAATATGGATGACGGGATGATTAATTCCGAAGAGACCATGGTTCATTTTTTAAATCTTATTGCTTCTGAACCAGACATCTGCAAGGTTCCGGTCATGATTGACTCCTCTAAATGGAGTGTCATCGAAGAAGGTTTAAAACGAGTACAGGGAAAAGCAATTGTTAACTCGATCTCTTTAAAAGAAGGCGAAGCCAAATTTATAGAGCAGGCCAAGCTTGTCAGAAAATATGGTGCTGCTGTAGTGGTTATGGCGTTTGATGAAAAAGGACAAGCCGATAGCTATGAAAGAAGAATTGAAATTTGTGCTCGTGCCTACAAGGTTTTAACTACCATTGTTAAATTCAAAGCCGAAGATATTATTTTTGATCCAAACATACTGACTGTTGCGACAGGTATGGAAGAACATAATAATTACGCTGTAGATTTTATTAAGGCCACAACTTGGATCAAACAAAATCTTCCTTACGTCAAAATCAGCGGAGGGATTTCGAATCTCTCATTTTCATTCAGAGGTAATAATACCGTTAGAGAAGCTATGCATTCTGCATTTCTTTATCATGCCATAAAAGCTGGCCTTGATATGGGGATCGTAAATGCTGGGGCATTACCTATTTATACCGACATTCCGAAAGAACTGCTTGATCATGTTGAGGATGTAATTTTTAATCGTCATCCTGATGCAACTGAAAAATTAATCGAACTGGCCAGTCGTGTAAAAGGTCAGGGTAAAGTTGAGAAAAAAGACGAGGAATGGAGATCCTTTCCAGTCGAACAACGTTTATCCCACGCTCTCGTAAAAGGGATTGTTGATTTTATTGACGCTGATACTGAAGAAGTTAGGAAAAAAGTAAACAGACCATTAGAAGTAATTGAAGGACCTTTAATGGCCGGCATGAGCATCGTTGGTGATCTTTTTGGGGAAGGGAAAATGTTCCTACCTCAGGTAGTAAAATCTGCCCGAGTCATGAAAAAAGCCGTTGCATACCTACAACCATTTATTGAGGCAGAAAAATCCGGATCAGTTGCTAAGAGAAATGGAAGAATCCTTATGGCAACAGTTAAGGGTGACGTTCATGATATTGGCAAAAATATCGTAGGCGTGGTTCTAGGATGCAATAACTATGAAGTTATTGATATGGGCGTAATGGTTCCGTGTGAAAAGATCCTGGAAGAAGCAAAGAAACTTGATGTTGATATGATTGGACTCTCTGGACTTATCACGCCTTCTCTAGATGAAATGGTTCATGTGGCTAAAGAAATGCAGCGTCTAAATTTTAAAGTTCCTCTTCTTATTGGCGGAGCAACTACTTCTAGAATACATACAGCAGTTAAAATTGATCCTCACTATCAAGGTTCAGTTATTCACGTTTCTGATGCCTCTCGGGCCGTTCCTGTTGTTGAGAAGTTTCTCAATGAAAATACAAAGCAAAAACTTCATGAAGAACAGAAAGCTGAGTATATTAAAATGCGCGAACACCACGAAGCGACACAAAAAGCGGAAAAGCTCTTAACCTTAGATAGCGCTCGTAAGAACAAAGTTAAAATTGATTGGGCCGCATCGGAGATTAAAAGACCTATAAAACTTGGCTTAACTGTCCTCGAAGATTTCTCCCTTGCTGAATTAGTACCCTACATTGACTGGACACCTTTCTTTATGACATGGAGATTGCGTGGAGCATATCCTGCAATTTTTCAAGATGAAACCTATGGTGTAGAAGCAAAAAAACTTTTTGATGATGCCCAAAATCTCTTAAAAGAAATAGTTAAAAACAAATCATTAAAAGCTAGAGCGGTTTTTGGATTATTTCCGGCAAACTCAATCGGTGACGATATCGAAATTTACAGTGTGGATGATAAAGTTCACGAATGGACATGCGAGAAGCACGGTAAGCATCAAAAAACACTTCAAGTTGGTAATGAAGCCAAAATTCAAACGACTCTTCGGATGCTCCGCTCGCAACGTCAAATGGACGAGGCGACTTCTCCGAATCCGGCCCTCTCAGATTTCGTGGCCCCAAAAGATCTTGGCAAAGTTGATTACATGGGTGCCTTCTGTGTCACTTCTGGAATTGGCCTGGATGAGCTATGCAAAAAATATGAGGATGATCAGGATGATTACTCTTTGATTATAGTAAAATCCCTCGCTGACCGACTCGCAGAAGCGTTTGCTGAGAGACTCCATCAGAAGGTTAGAAAAGAGTACTGGGGATATGTTCCAACTGAGGACATTCCTAATTCTGAGCTTGTTAAGGAATTGTATCAAGGTATCAGACCAGCTCCTGGATATGCAGCTTGCCCTGACCACCTTGAAAAGATAGAACTCTTTAATCTTCTGGATATTGAGAAAACGATTGGTGTTTCCCTTACTGAGTCAATGGCAATGGTTCCACCTTCATCGGTTAGTGGATGGTATTTTGCCCATCCTGAATCGAGATATTTTAATGTTGGAAGGATTGGCAGAGATCAGTTAGAGGATTATGCTAAAAGAAAAGATAAACCGTTAAATGAAATGGAGAAGTGGCTTTCAGCTAACTTAATGTAATTATGGCCAAGGTTACCGAACACATAAAAAATGCCAAGGGCACACTTTTCTCATTAGAAATACTTCCGCCTAGTACGGGTGAAAGTATCCAAAAACTTTTTGATAATCTTGCGCCCCTAATGGAGTTCAAGCCTAAATTCATTGATGTGACTTATCACAGAGAAGAATTTGTTTATAAAAAGATGCCCAATGGTCTTTTGGAACAAAAATCAATCCGTAAACGTCCCGGAACAGTTTCAATCTGCGCAGCTCTCATGCACAAGTTTGATATCGATACCGTTCCTCACATCATTTGTGGCGGTTTCACTAAAGAAGAGACGGAATACGCTCTGATTGATTTAAACTTTCTTGGAATTGATAACGTGTTGGCCTTGCGTGGTGACTGCATCAAGGGTCAAAAGACTTTTGAACCAACTCCTGGTGGCCACCGATTCGCCGATGAACTAGTTCATCAGATACATCAAATGAACAGAGGACTCTATTTATCAGATGAACTCCAGAACCCTACTTCGACAAAATTTTGTATTGGAGTTGCCGGGTATCCTGAAAAACATTATGAAGCTCCAAACTTAAAAACTGATCTTAAATACCTAAAACAAAAAATTGATAATGGTGCCGAATACGTAGTGACTCAAATGTTTTTTGATAATAAAAAATATTTTGAGTATCTGGAAAAATGTCGAGCTGAAGGAATTCATATTCCTATCATACCAGGCCTAAAACCGATTACTACAAAGTCCCAGATCACTAATCTGCCTCGTAATTTCTTCCTGGATATGCCAGATGACCTGATTGATGCTATTGAGAAATGTCGTAATGATGAGGAAGTGAAAAATGTGGGAGTTGAATGGGCAATCATGCAGGCCAAAGAACTTATGGAAAAGAAAGTTCCATGTTTGCATTTTTATTCCATGGGTAAATCGAATGCTATACAGCAAATAGCCTCAAAGTTATTCTAAGTTATTTACGGGGACATTGATTGCAATCACTATCTTTTTTTTGCGACAGTTCCCGTAACTCCTCTACTTTCTGATAAAAATAATCTTTTATTTTTTTGCCTTGATCGTTATCTAAAAGCCAGCCGAGTTTTGAAGCACCTGGTATTCTACCGGCCAAATATTCTACAACTTCTTGTCCCACTAAAATATTCCTATCAGGCATAACCATATGAATTTTCTCCAAGCACGCCTCTCGAGAAAGTTCTGGAAACTCGACGTAAATGAAATCTTCTCTGGCCGATATGAAACAGAGAGACTTATCCAAATACTCTAGACCTTGCTTAAATCTTAAACAAAGTGGACATTCAGGATCAAAGAGGACAAGTGGTAAATGGTATTTCATACGCCTATATTGTATCATATTAATTAAGAGGTATTCATGAAAGAAGAAAATCTGAGTTCAAAAATGGAAGTGTTTGTTTGTAATCACAAACGCGATGGCGATGAATGCTGCTTTGATAAGGGTTCCAAGGAACTAACCGATAATCTTAAAAAGTGGGCCAAGGAAGACATGAATAGAGAAATCAAGGTTTTTAGAAGTGGATGTCTTGGAAAATGTTCTGAGGGAATAGCTTTGACCTGCTTTCCTCAAAATAAGTATATCTTGGAAACTAAAGTGAATGATTTGGAAGAAATAAAAAAGGGCCTCAAAGAGGCCCTTCAGAAACTTAAAACTTAACTTCTACTTTTTGACTAACATTTACACTTGATAGCTTCTTCGTCTTAAGACCCTCGAAAGAGAAATCATAAGTACCAGCTTTCAAAATTATATAGAAACTTCCATCAGGATTAATTTTATAGCTCTGAAGCTCTTTCGAAGTTCCGGCCTCTAAAATTTTAATTGTCTGATAGTCAGCTGCGCTCACTAAGCCTTGTAAACTAGGACCATTTAAGCGAGAAAATAAATGCATCCAACCTGGACGATTTCTTAAGACTGTTTTGTCACGCCAGTTATTAAAACTTGGGTGAAAACCTTGAGAAGTACTATTCACTTCAATAACAAAAGGAATTACTTGGTGAGTAGTATACATCCAGTCAATATCGCCACCATCAGCATTGTATAAAAGCTCCCAAGCAGTACCCGGTTTATAATCTAGCTTCTTAGCAATCTCGCTACCGATCGTTTCAACTGCTTCAGTGGTAGGGGTTTTACGAGGACGACAGCCAAATGGATATATCACTAATTCTGAATATGAGTGATATGAAATGTTAAAGACAGGCTTGATGCTTCCTACAAAGTTCATCATTGCTTGTGTTTCAGGTTCAGACGCCGGAGCAGTACCACGGTAATCCTGCGCTGATGTTGATGCGCTAGAACCATTACAAGAGTTCCAACCTGTAGGGTAGTTTCGGTTGATATCAACACCGTAATCATTTCTAGTGTTTTTTCTCCACATAGAATCTTCATTCCACATTTTATTGTTACCATCTAGGTTAAACATTGGAATAACCCAAATAGCTGTCTCATTTACCCACTTAGTAACTTCAACTTTCTGACCATAATTTGAAGTCAAATATTCAACCATATCGGTAGTAATTTCTGGCGTCATGATTTCGCGAGCGTGGTGCATCGCATTTACGAGAATAGCTGGTTCTGATTCTTCAACCATTGGATTATTAGAAATTTTAAGAGCTAAGATTTCTCTTCCCTCAAGCGTTTTACCAATAACTTTGATCATTGTGATATCAGGGTATTTGGCATGGATATCATTAACGAAATCAGTAATCTCGTCTGGGTTTTTGTAACCCTCATCTGGTGCAGCTGCAAGATTCTGTGGGAATGAAAATTTTATGACAGCAGATTTTTGCGACACAATCTGAGCAAGTTCAGCTTCAGTCAACAAAGCTTCAATTTCGTTTGTTTTATAGTTTACGCCAGTGATGTCGAATTCATTTGCACGAAGATAAGTTTTCATACCTTCATTTAAATCAAATCTTACGATAGACGAATTTTGTGCCAAAACACTTCCTGAAACGAGGGCAAGTGCAATCAGGCTTCCTTTCCAATTAAACATACTCATACTCCTTATAAGTCAATTACATAGAAGGACATCAAATATGGAGGAATTAGTAAAAGGAGAATGAGCGAAGGTAAGAAGATGTATGAATTAACCCGACAAGAACAATAGACTATGCCGCTTGGATTTCAGGCCAAATCAGAGATAATTCTTCCCGCATATCTTGGATTTTTTCAGGCTTGAAGCCACTTGCCTCCATAGTGGCAAGCAGAACTCTCATGCAATGAATGTCGCGGACTTTTTTGTTGTACAATTCCAGGCCTTTCTTAACAATGATATGACTTTCAACTTTTATCCCTGCGTCAACCAAAAGATCACAAACCAAGTAGTCTTCTTTCAATCTGTCAGAGGCAGAAAATCGAGACAAGAATCTTTGAGCATACTCAGCTAAACCTTGGGATACAAGGAATGTGATTACTGCACGATTGAATTTTGTAAATTCAGAACAAGATACAGCGATGTTATCAAAGTATTTGTATGCTGTTTGAGAGTCATTGTTCAACAGAAAATGCTTTCCTCCGACGTATAACCCCGCACCCATATAATTCATCAATACAGAGGTTCTCTCTTCAAGGGTAATAAATATATCATAATAAAACTGCATATCTACGAAATTTTCTGTTCGTACTGCCAGCCTAATAATTTCTCCCAAGCGATCTGGGTTTGCCGGGAAATATTTAGAAATCTTTTTTACAACCTCGTAGGCTTCGTGAAATTTTTGCTCTCTCAAAAACAATTCATATAATCCAACTAAACACTTAAAATGGATCGTATTAAATGAAAGCCCCTTAGAGTAAGAACCTTGGGCTTCATCTATGTACTGGCGCATGTATTCTATTTGTCCCAAATAAAACAAGGCCAGTGCAGGCTTAGCATTTAGTTCCATTGCCTCTGTTAAAATCTCAGCCGCCCTATCCAGATCAGCTGCTCCAATACAGGTTTTAGCTTCATTAATTTTAAGTGTGTATTCTGAAGGCGAAATTTTGGCCATAATTGTAGCAATTAAACTTTCCTGAATACTCTGTAATGTGTAGGGTTTGATGATGAATGAATCAACGTCCTCTTCCGCTGCTTTAGCTACAGCTGTCTGGGAAATATTTGAAGTGACCAGCACTAAACATAATTTTTTATTGTCGGGCTGCTGTTGCCTAGTCATTTTGAAAAGATCAAAGCCTGACCCACCAGCAACAACATAGTCGGATAAGACTAAAGTGATATTTTTTTCTTTTAAAATGTCAGTCGCTTCTACGACCCCACTTGAAGTGTGTATCATATGACGTTTTGCCCCTAGGTCAGAGACAATTTTAAGAAGGCGATTGCGTGAACCTGGATTCTTATCGACAATCAGGATTTCGCAATCTTCAATGAATTTTTTAAAAACATCTTTTTTGGACATTAAAATTAACTCACTACCCTTTGGCTGCGTTCAAGAAAAAATTAATATTTTCTTGTCTGGTGTTATATAGTTTCATAAATGCATCAAAATCTGAAGCATTCTGGGATGAAATTTCAATAATTATATAATTAGATGAACCATGCGTTTCGACTTCAACAACCTTACCCTTAAAAACGAAACTCGTAGTCTTATCCATGTAATTAAAATTTAAATCAAGGACAATATCTTTTGATTTTACGATCCCTGTCTGTACAGTTTCAAAGATAATAGTTTGTTCAAAAAAATCATCTAAAGTGCAATGAACTTTAATTGAGTCTTGTACAAGAATTGATGTCACGACAGCAGATCTTATAGAGTTTTCAATCTCTTTAGTTTCCATTCCTAATGATTCAGTCAAAGCATACTTTTGTTTTTCAGTGAAAGGGATAATTTTTCCTGAAATTTCATTGTCTATTAATTCGCCACTCTGCTTCGATTTGGCCTTAGGTAAAGGTAATTTTGAGACATTATCAATTATTTTGTCATCGAATGCCTTGTCATTGGCCGCGGGTTTTACTTTATCTTTTTTATAGTTTTCTAATTTCTCTTTTCTTAACTTTAGAGATGCAAGCTGTTTTTCAAATTTTCTATCTTCCGTATCGCCATTTAATTCGTTATTTATCGCATCTATTTCAGTCGTTGCTGGCCTGTTCTTTTTTGAATCAGGTGAAGATAAGTGACTTGGCAGTTTTTCCGTTGAAGTCTTACCGGCAAAGTCTCCTGCTTTTTTTTCCTTAGCAATTTTTTCTGAATACCCATTTGGAGAGCTCATGTGCTTTTTAATTTTTTCCGTGGAAGTTTTGCCACCAAGATCAGAGCCTCCCGCCGCTGAGGATGCTTTTTTGGGGTCGGTTATACCTTTGAGGTTCCCGCCTACCCCATCTTTTGTTATTGAATGACCAAAATCCTTGGGTTCAAAAGTCTCTGCTTTATTATGATTTTTATAGAAGGTCGAGTGTGCATTTTTAGCTTCTATCGAGAGTTCTGCACCAGGATTTATCACATTATCTACGGGAGCAGCAAGCTCACCATTTTCATTTTTCTTTTGATACTCATTCTTTCCCTTCCATTGCGAAGAGCTCTTTGATGTCTTCGTTTTCTGAGCATGCGGATCTTGGGAAATTGAATTTTCATTCGGCTTCAGATTCAGATAAAGAGGATTATTTACGATATTAGAAGTTTTACCCGCACCTGAGAGAGGTTTTTCTTGAATGTTATCTTTCTTGCTTTTGCCTTCAAGGTTTTTGAAATTGTCTTGTTCATTCTCAAAATTGTTCTTCTCAGTATCAGGAACTAACTCTTTTTTAAAGACAAGATTTTTTTCAAGACTCTCAATAATGCTCTTTTTCTTTGTCTTCGCAAACTCAGATGTTTTCGCAATCGTAATCTGTTTGTCCTTCAAACATAAACGGGAAAATGTTTGTTGGTCTTGCTTATAAAACAGCTCGAAAGCACTTCCTGTGAATGACCAAACATTTTCTGCCCATATAAAGTCTGGTTTTTGCTCGCCCCGAAAGAACCAAGATCCTTGTCCAGAAATAAATATTGAACTACTATTTTTAAATTCAAACTTCCAGATACCAGGATTGCCAGAATCAACCCAATTTGCAACATACGGACTTGGCCCCATAAATCGAACAAGCCAACGCGATAGAACTTTTTTACAATCTGTTTCATTTCGAAGAAGCCAAATATCATCTTCACAATCAATTGGGTCAGCCCAGTTGGCAATTCCTTCAGCAATTTTCTTATCTTGATTTTTTACATTTTCCAGTTTTTTAAGATTTTTTGAAGAATCAGTTTGCTGTTTGTTTTTCATTTGGACATTGATAGACTTCATCGCAAAATCAATCTTAAAACTCATCGCTTTAGGTGAAATGCTCACTTGCAATAAATCAAGATCTAGTTTCCCAACAGCCTGATCAAAGTGGTAATTACCGGAAAAATTTACGACCAGTATTTTTACTAATATATGAGGGATAGTTTTTTTCAGTGATTTCACTAAAGTTGCAAGCTGGATAAGATCATTCTTGTTTCGCAAAGAAACCAAAACGATCCCAGTTTCAGCATAATGTATGTGCGATATCAGATCACTCAGCGAATCCATCGATTCGAATTCATATTTATTACCAATGCCTAGCGCGTCAGTGAGCACCTTCCATTCAGAACGAAACATAAACTTTATAAGTGGGACTTTATTCATACCAAGCTGTATCGTAATTTCCAGGGCAAATCTTAATATTATTTTACTTTTTTGTGCTTATAACTATTTAAAATTATGGCTTTAAAGTACAATTAATCTAATATATACCTAACCTTCTTGAAGATAATTTATTTATGGCACCCGACGATACAATCGAAATTCCAGAACCCGAGAATCAGGAGCTCCTCCAGGACTTGTCTGAAAAAGGTAATACGGCTGAACTTGTTGAAATGTTTGAAGAACTTCCAACCATGGATGTTGCCGAATTCATGGAAGAAAAGCCTATTGAAGAGGTTATTGAGTTTCTTCACAAGCTGGATATTGAAGATCAGGGGCGGATCTTTTCAGATTTTTCCCAGACTATTCAGCTCAAGCTTTTTCATGCACTTGACCGTCGCTCTTTTGCAGAAGTTTTTGCTCATATGTTCTCTGATATTAGGGCAGACCTTTATCAAGAACTATCGAAAGAAGAGCAGATTGAATTACTTCCCTATTTAAATAAAAAAGTTCGAGAGGATGTTCTTATTTTGTCGGCCTATCCCCCAGAAACAGCTGGAGGAATTATGACTACCGACTTTGCGACAATCTTTGCTGATATGTCAGCAGCGGAAGCATTAGAAAAGATTCGAAAAGATGCTCCATCAAAAGAAATGATTTATTATATATATGTTGTAGACCACTCTATGGTGATGAAGGGATTGGTAACACTTAAAGATCTCGTTTTGCACAATCCAAAAGATAAAGTGTTAGAAATGCTGAATGAATTCTTTGTTTATGCAGAAGTAAATGAGGACAGAGAATCTGTTGCTCAAAAGATTGAAAAATATGATCTCGTTGCTATTCCTGTTTTAAACTCGCTAAATCAGCTCGTTGGAGTTGTGTCACACGAAGAAGCGATTGATATTATCAGGGCCGAACAAGCTGAAGACTTTGAAAAATTCGGTGGAATCATGACCTCGCCGAATGATGATGAATATCTTCAGACTTCATCCTTTCATCATTTCAAAAAAAGAGTGGTGTGGGTTGTATCACTCGCTGCGATTGGAATTATTTCAGGAATGATCATCAGTGCCTATCAAGGAATTCTTGAAAGTTTTATTATTCTCGCTATGTATATGCCGATGATGGCAGCGACAGGGGGAAACACTGGTTCTCAGGCAGCGACAGTGATTATTCGCTCACTTTCTTTGGGAGAAATTCATGATGAAGACTGGCCGAGGATAATATTTAAAGAAGTCAAAATTTCTCTCATGCTCTCAATCACTGTTGCGATTCTTACGTATCTCAAAATTGCATTTCTCTCTTATCATGCTCTTCTGCCGACAGGTTTCAGCATGGGTTATATTGCATTTACAATTTCTTTGGCCATCGCCATTCAGGTAATCACATCCGCAATTATTGGGGCAGGTCTTCCTTTAATTGTTAGAAGAATGGGCGGAGATCCAGCAGTCGTTGCTAGTCCAGCAATTTCTACCGTTGTCGATATCACAGGTCTTCTCATCTATTTCTCGGTAGCCTCGTATACTTTTGGGATTTCATAATCATTTTTGGAGCATTGTTATGCAAGTTGTAATTCTTTGTGGTGGATCCGGAACTAGACTCTGGCCAATTTCAAGAACTCTTTTCCCAAAGCAGTTTTGCCAATTATTTGGTGATGAATCACTTTTTCAAAAGACCATTAAAAGAAATATCAATTTGGCTGACTCTTTTTCAGTTGTGATTAATCAAGAGCAATATTTTATGGGTCTTGATCAAATCGAACAGATAAAAACCAATCGGCCATATCATTTTGTGCTTGAACCAATCGGTAGAAATACTGCTCCTGCGATAGCAATTGCAGCTCTTGCAGCAAAACCAGATGAAGTTATTTTAGTCGTACCTTCAGATCACCTAATCGAAAAACAAGCAGACTACGAGCTGGCGATAAAAAAAGCAATTGAGCTAGCTCAAAATGATAAACTCGTAACTTTTGGAATTAAGCCTGATTACGCGGAAACGGGATACGGTTATATTGAGGCCAACGGCCATGATGTTAAATCGTTCAAAGAAAAACCAGATACAAAAACAGCCGAAGGTTATCTTGCTGCAGGAAACTTTTTCTGGAATAGCGGCATGTTTTGTTTTAAGGCCGGTGTTTTCTTAAGTGAATTGAAAAAGCATACTCCAGATATTTATGAATCATCTTTGAAAGCGTTCAATGCAGCTAGAAAAGACAGTGTCTTTAGAATAAATATGGAGGATATGAAAGAGATCCGATCTGAAAGTATTGACTACGCTGTTATGGAAAAATCGACACTTGTAAAAGTTGTTCCGGCCGATATCGGATGGAGTGATCTTGGCTCATTTGATTCTCTTTACGATGCTCTTCCAAAAGATCTATCTGGTAATACTAAAAGTGAAAATGTCATTCACCTTGGCTCCAGAAATAATCTTATCATTGGAGGCAAACGGCTTATTTCAACTATTGATGTTGAGGATTTAATTATTGTGGATACAACTGACGCCATTGTAATTGCGAAGAAAGGTTCTACCCAAAAAGTAAAAGAATTGGTCTCCGAAGTTAAAAAATTAAATATTGAAATGACTAATGTTCATACAACGGCACATCGGCCTTGGGGAACATATACAATTCTTGAACAAAATCCTGGATACAAAGTGAAACAAATTACAGTGAGGCCAGGTGGTAAACTTTCACTCCAATTTCATCACCACCGTTCAGAGCATTGGATAGTTGTAAGCGGTATCGCCACAATTACAATTGATGATAAAGTTTTCGAACTCAAGCCGAATGAATCAACTTATATTCCCAAAGAGGCCAAACATCGCCTTTTCAATAATCACAAAGAAAATCTTATTTTGATTGAAGCACAGGTAGGATCGTACCTTGGAGAGGATGACATAGTGCGTTTTCAGGACGATTACAAACGTAACTAATTGAAACTCAGTTTGACTCTCCCTAAGACTAATCTCAGCTCTAGACTTTTGTTTCAAAGAGTTGATAGATTAATCGCAAGTACATACTTGAGAGGCAATATGATTCGATCTGTTTTGATCCTAATAGCGTTTTGTTATGTTCTAACATCGCTTACACAAGTTTAATGAAGGCCGGTGAAATGGAATTCACCCAGTTCATTAAAACACTTAGTTCTCCTTTTATATGTCATCCTTTAATACCGAAATCATCTCTACCATTTACAATACTTATTCTTTCTCCTCATCCCGATGATGAATCAATTATTGGCTCATTACCGCTCAGACTTATGCATGAGAATAATGCTCATATCATTAACATTGCAGTAACCCTTGGCTCAAAAAAAACAAGGCAAAAACCAAGACTAAAAGAACTTCAAAATGCTTGTACGTTTTTAGAAATGGACTTAGATGTTCTTAGTGAAGACTGGTCAGTAAAAGCAAAAGAACTTAAGTCCCTAATACAAAAGTATCAACCTCATCTGATTCTTGCACCTCACTTAAAAGATCATCACCCAACGCATATAAAAACAGGGAAGCTTTTAGAAAAAGTTCTAAAAAATTCTAAATTAAATCTCATGGTTGCATGGACAGAATTCTGGGGAGCAATTGAAAACCCTAATTGCCTGATTGAAGTTCCGAACGAAATTGTAGAGCTTCAAATGAAGGCACTAGCGATGCACACTGGGGAAATTTCTCGAAGCCCTTACCACTTAAGATTACCGGCCTGGATGATGGATAATGTTCGTCGTGGCGGAGAAATTATATCAAACGTTGGTGGCGAAGTTCCTCAAATGCCTTTTGGGGTGATTTATCATTTGCAGGTCCTCAAGAAAGGTAAATTATCAAACGCAAAACTCCCCAGCCCTTTTCTTTCTTCTCTGGCAGATCTTGGTCAGATATTTAATGAAATCTTAGAAGCTGCTTCGGGATCTAAAACTAAAGTAAAATGAGGATGTGACTTTAAAAAAGTTGCAGGACATGACTCATCATCATGATGGTTAAGAAGATATTTAACCGTATTGGCCTTCGATTTACCCGTGACAAGCATTAGTAATTCCTTACCATCCATAATAGAAGCAATACCCATACTAAGAGCTTTATTTGGCATTTTCTCTTGCCCAAAATGGCTTTGATTTGCATTCTTCGTTTCATCCGTTAGGTCAACGATTCTCGTTCTGGAATGAATTGAAGATCCTGGCTCGTTAAAACCAATATGCCCGTTAACTCCAATGCCTAATAGCTGCAGGTCGATTCCACCAATTTGTTTTATCAATTCTTCATAAACTTCGCCTGCAAGATTAGTGGGTGGAAAGGCGAACTGTGATTCTAATAAATTCAAAGGAAGCATTAAACGCTTCTTGATGTAACTTTTAAAACTCGAAGGATGGTTCTCATCAATACCAATATATTCATCAAGCATGAAAAAGAATGCTTCATCTGTCTTAACTGAATTTTTATTAATCTTGGATACCAGCTCTTCGTAAACCGGTTCCATCGTTCTGCCAGTAGCTAAACCCAAAACTAAAGAAGGATGAGAAGTTAGCTTATCCAAAACTATGGTTGTAACGGTATCGACTGCATCTTCGGTGCTTTTGCTTAAAATGATACGCATATAGGTCCAATCGGTTGTAAAACACTGTAAAATATTCGGATTCGGAATCCAGTGTTTGATATCCGAATAAATCTAGATTAAACCTATGGGAACATGAAATCCAATCTTAGTATTCTAATAATTGAAGATGATAAGTATGCCCGTCTTAACCTGCGGGAAATACTTGGGCCATTTGGAATTCTGGACGAGGCAGCTGATACCGAAACCGCTTTTGTTAAACTCAAAGACAACTTCTATGACATCGTTATCACTGATATTGAACTGGGTGATGGTTCCGGAGTCGATATCATCCCTACGATTATTAGAAAGGGCTCCCATTGCATTGTAGTTAGCTCTTATGAGCATGAAGACGTAATTGAGAAGGCCTATGCTCTGGGAGCTTCTCACTACCTCTCTAAGTTCAAATTACGTGATCAGCTCCCCGTCTATATTCATAAGTTCTTACAGACTAAAAGCGCTCGTTTTGAGAAATTTCTTAATGAGGAATTTATCACCCAAGACCCTGAAACAATCCAAGAGCTTAGACGACTTTGTGAGATCAACTTAAAAAATCAGAACCTATTCATTTCAGGGGCTACCGGAACCGGAAAAAGTCTCCTTGGAAAGCTCATCCATGATATCACCCATCCTGATGCTCCACTTGTTCATTTAAACTGCTCCGAAATTTCAGAAACACTTTTAGAATCAGAGCTTTTTGGCCATGAAAAAGGTGCGTTTACCGGTGCGGATCACAAAAAAGATGGAAAACTTAAACTAGCAAACGGTGGGACCTTATTTTTAGATGAAGTTGCGACCATGCCACTTTCAATGCAGCAAAAATTATTAAAAGCACTAGATGAGAAAACTTTTTACCCTGTAGGTTCATCAACTCCAATCAGAAGTGACTTCACTCTTATATCTGCAACTTGCGAAGGAATTCTCGAGAAAGTTCAGAGAAAAGAATTCAGAGAAGATTTATACTTTAGATTGAGTGGATTTCATTTCCATTTAAAGTCAATCTCAGAGAGGCCTGATGATGTCGAGTTACTAATTAAGTTTTTTCAAAAGAAATCATCACGAAGATTCGTCATAAAAACAGAAGCTATCGAAGCTATGAAAAAATACTCATGGCCTGGTAACGTTCGAGAATTATCAAAGGTTTGTGACCGTTTCTCGCAAAGCTTATCTGGTATAGTTGATCTCAATCTGGTTAAGAAAACAATTATCCCTCAAGGTCAGATAACTATTCCGAAGGTCGAAGGATGGGAAGATTACGTTCAAAATCATGGTCTTAGATCATACATCACAAACTTAGAAAAACGGGCCGTCGAAGAGTCGATGAAGAGAAATAAAGGAAAAATCACAGCCTGTATTAAAGAACTTAAAATCTCCAGCTCAGCTTTCTACCGTATTCTTCAAGATCACCAACTCACTTTCTAACTTGGCATAGCGCATGCATTAAGGTCGGCAACTGAACTTAAACAGGAGCCAACAATGACCTTACAACAAAAAACTATTCAGCGTTACCGCCAGCTTTATCCCAATCTACCACTTCGCGAAATCTCTGCCCGTACGGGCATTCAAATCACCCGCGTTTTCCGACTCTTCAATGGCAAGATCATGAAGGTCGGAGAACTCGAGGCCTTCGAAAAAGCAATCAATGCCAAAATTGCAGAGAACCCAAGTTTTGAAAAGTTGACCTCGGTTGTGGAACAAGCATCAACAATATTAACCAATGAGGAACTTGCAAAAGTTGCTGAATACATTGCAAGAAAAGTATCAGCACGAACTTTCGGTAGATTTTACATTAAACCAAATTATGAATCAGCGATTATCGCTTAAGGAGCATTTATGAAAGGTCTATCATCACTTGAAAGAATAATCTTAGAAGGTATTGGGAAGGGCGTATTGGTTTATGAAGAGATTCAAAAACAAACGGGACTGAATGAGAACGTTTGCTACAACATTCTTCAAGCTCTTATTATACGCGGACTTGTTAAAACAGATGGAATTAAATACCGGATATCTGAATCTCTTTCTCCTCTCATTATTGAAGAAATAAACGGAAAAGAAGCTAAAGAAGCCGAATATCTTGAACTTATGGAAGCTGTCGTAGAGCAACAAGAAGACCGTGTCTTTCGTTTACAAAAGATTGCTATGGATTCAAGAGACGAAAAGATCTTCGTGGCCATGCTTTCAAACCTTGAGTCATTTCTGGCAGATGCTCATAAGAAAGCCCATGCTTCTGTTTCCGTTAAAGACCGTAAAGTTGTATTTTGGGGAATGGGAAACGTTGATAAAATCATCACACAAATTGTGACCGGGAAATAATATGAAATACTTACTAATTATACTTCTAATCATATCTTGTGGAAAACATAAACAACCTGGGATGCAAGACTATAGAGACAGCGATGGAGACGAAATTCCAAATTTATTGGACTCAAACAAATATGTATCAGACGCTGTAAAAAAAATGAAAGTTAATGGTACGCTGACGTTTGACAATGGGTTAAGTATAAAAGAAATTCATTCCTTTGTTCTTACTAGCGAAGTTGATCTCACCGAGGTAAGTAAAAAACTCCTTACTCAACACGAAAAGGCTACCAGTGGCTGGAAATTCACTTCTGATTATCTCGTTCTACATCTTAAAGCACCTGAAACACTGGAACTTAAAGATGAGTCATACTATGTTGATCTAAATCTTGATGCTAATGAAAATACATTTTTGTCTATTAAGTACCTTGAGAAGAACATCACGACAGATATGGGACGCTGGACTAGAGGACAAACGTTAAAACTTGAAAAAAGACAATTGCAAGCCTTGCTTAAGAATGAGTCACATTTTGCATTAGAACAAATAAAAAGGACTACAAATCATTCTCTTTACGAAGGAAAAACATATAAGCTTATCATTAACGATGGAAACAAAGCTAAACTTTTAAATATCTCACATGAGCTCCCTATTGAAAAATTTATAAATCTGTATGCCAAAGATGCCAAGCCTTTCATTGCTAAAGATATTTTATATAAGGTATTGAGTGAAGAAGAAACTTGGTGGGTTCGCAATATGAAAGACTACAAAACTATTGTTTATGCGAGTGAAAAAGAACTCTATGAATCTTACTTGAAAGGTTTTGAGAAAATAAATTTCACACTAACAAGAAATAATGGAACTTCTAAATCTTTTCAAATTACAAAACACAATGATGCCATGGTCATTCTCAATATCACGGGAAGTAAAACTATCAATACCTTTTCTCTTCGAAATCAAAAAATAAAATTTGGGCCTCAATCTAATAATTGTATTTTTTACTATCGTGACGCACTGGAAACTAAAAGTGAGCTACAAATGAAAGAACTCGCCAATGAAATTGTATTATCGGCAAATAACGCTAACATAAATGAACAAGCAAAAGTAAAATCGACTGATTCTGCCCTTGAGGTAAAGATCGACAGTAATGATCAAAATATTGATATTTCTTTGGAAGACTTGCCATCTTCTACCTATCAAGAGGTTGGACTATATAGGAGCCCTTGTAATGGTCGAAAAAAAGTAACATTACTAAGCCAAGAAAATAAACTGGTACTAAATGTGGAAGCACTTGTTGAGAAGATCTGATAAGAAGCTTATAATATTGAAATGGATCTATGCCTCATAACTTGTAATATTCGATTTGATAACCCCGCTGATGAACTGAACTCATGGCAGTATCGGCGGGATTTTCTTACTCAAACACTCTTAAAATACGGGCCTTCTATTATCGCTACTCAGGAAGGCCGATTTCACCAACTAAATGAATTGAAAGTCCTACTTAATGACTATGATCTATCGGATTACCATCGTTCGTGGATTGGGGAGCGGATGTATCCTACAATCTTCTTGAAACAAGGTCAGTTTGAACATCTCCGAAGTGGAGACAACTGGCTATCCGAAACTCCCGATGTTGCGGGTAGTATTTCGTTTGGAAGTACTTTTCCAAGGCTGATGACTTGGTGTGAAGTGCAAGTTAAGAATTCTGATCAAAAATTTATGCTTATTGATACCCATCTTGATCACATGAAAAGCCTGACTCGTGAAGGTCAAGTTGAGGTACTTATTCAGCAGATTCAAAAAATATGGGATCCAAATTCATTTTTAGTGATCATGGGTGATTTCAATGACAGTCCAGATAGTAAGGTACGAGAGTTACTCACTCATGAGTTCCACTTAACTGATGCTTGGAAATTATTTAATTCAAAAGAAGAAACATCTCACCATGCATTTAAGGGTGAAATGCAGAACGGTTCGCGTATTGATTGGATTTTGACTGATCCACGTCTAAAAGTAAAAAGCTGTATCATGGATAAGTCCGTGGATGGTGAGGCCTATCCAACTGATCATTTTCCAATCGTATGCACGATTACACTTTAGTTGCGACTTCCTGTCCAAGATGCAAGTACGTTTCAATTCCATTTTTGGTATTTTGAATAATGTCATTTGAAGGTTTCCAGAGACCTTTTTCTCCCATCAAAATGACGGTTGAGCCACCGAAAAGAAAATAGCCCTTCTCTTCCCCTCTAAGGAAAGGTTTGTTCCAACGATGAGTTTGAACTATTTTGCCGACGCAAATAGCTCCTACTTCGATATATGCAAGACGACCAAAGTTTTCAGTTTGAAGAATCGAAACGTGTCTTTCATTCTTGATGAAAATTTGATTCTTTTCTTTTAATGCTAAAGGATTAACAGAATCGAACGCTCCTGAAATGGGATAGTGTTCAACCACTTTTCCATTATCAGGGTAATGATAACGATGGTAATCTACAGGACATAGACGTGCGATGAGAAGTGGTCCGCCTTCAAATATTTTTGCGATTTGATCGTTACCAATTAAATCTTTTGCTTTGAGATATTGACCCTTAACTGGGTAGACACTCTTTTCTTCAACTGAATCAAACCCGACATAGCGGGCCTCTGCAAAGGCAGCCATTTTGCTAGCTTCTGGAACAAAAGAGCGCTTTCCTAGTTTAAATTTACGAATAAAAAATTCGTTGAACGATCTGTAGGAATCACTTGAATCAAGTGAAGGTCTTGAACCAGGCTCATAATCTTGAATTGGGATATTGAACTTTTCGATAAATGGTTTTACTTTACGATGACTCGAAGGAAGGTCCTGAAAGGCACCATAAGTCTTACTGAATATCTTATTCGTGAAAATACCACCAAGTTTTTTTCCTGCTTCAGAGCAGTATAGAAACTTAATAAATAAATCCCCATAAACCTTTTCTACTTCGTTCTTTCCGGTCATACGATTAAAATACTTTATTTCCGGTGAATTGCTGACTCTTGTCATTTAATTTCCTCTTGGGTGATTTATCTAAAAACATTATACTTACCTAGATAAATTCAGTCAAAGAAAGGAGTTATTATGAAGTCAGTTCTGTTGTTTTGCCTGATTTTGTTTTCTGTTTCAAGTTGGGCAGCAGACCTTCTGTCTGTAGAAACCAAGACCATCGAAATTTATCGAAAAGTTGTTCCATCAACAGTTAACGTATCCAATATGAAATTGGCCAGAACCTTTAATTATGGGGAAATAGAAGTTCCTCAAGGGGCCGGTTCAGGATTCGTTTGGAATGAGGATGGCCATATTGTTACAAATTTTCACGTGGTCCAAGGTGGTACCTCTTTTATCGTCACCTTTAATAATGATCCTAAGCAGTACAAAGCAACTCTCGTTGGAACGGCACCTGATAAAGACATTGCCGTTTTAAAACTTGATGAAAAGCCAGCAAAGCTAGTTCCTGTTTCCATAGGTTCCTCAAAGGATCTCCAAGTTGGACAATATGCCTTCGCTATAGGTTCTCCTTTTGGACTTGATTATTCTCTTTCAACGGGTGTGATTTCGGCTCTTGGAAGAAAAATTGATGGAATTGGTGGAGTGAAGATTAATGACATGATCCAAACCGATGCTGCCATCAATATGGGTAACTCGGGGGGGCCACTTTTGAATTCGTCATCAAATCTAATTGGAATGAATACAGTTATATTTTCAACCAGTGGCTCAAGTGCAGGTCTTGGTTTTGCAGTGCCGGTTGATACAATAAAAATGGTTGTTCCCCAGTTAATAAAGCATGGGAAAATTATTCGTCCGGGACTTGGAATTGGAATCGTACCTGATTCCATGAAACGAAGAATAATTCAGTCGTCGAAGGGTATAATTATTTCCTACATTGATGAAAAAGGTGGTGCCGCCGAGGCTGGACTTAAAGGAATGACACAAGATCAGCATGGAAGAATTTATATTGGCGATGTTATTTTGAGCGTTGATGATCAACCTGTTAATAATCTGGATGATATATACCAAGTCATTGATAAAAAGAAGATCGGCGACTTAGTTGATATAATCTATCGCCGTGATGGTAAGACTCTGTCTGCAAAAATTAAACTAAAGGCCCTTTAAATTTTTAATTGCACTCTGCAGAGTTTCCTCTTTCTTCGCAAAACAAAATCTTAGATATTTTTCTCCTTCGGTGGATTTTAAATAAAATGCCGAAGGAGGAACGGTTGCTACTTTTTTCTCCGTAATAAGCTTTAACGCGTAATCTACGTCTTTAAGATTGGTATGTTTACTTATTGGAACCATCATGAAGAATGTACCCTTAGGGATCTTAAATTCAAATCCAAGCTGCTTCATTTCCTGGTAAAACCAATCACGCTTTTCTTTATAAAGTGTAACAAATCCCGGTAAATATTCGGGCAATTGTTTCAGTCCTTCAGCAACTGCTTCTTGCATAGGTGTAGAAACTGAAAAAGTTACATATTGATGAACTAAGCGACAAGCATTTGTGACTTTGGGATTGGCACAAATCCAACCAATCTTCCAGCCAGTAAGGCCAAATGTTTTTCCTGCGCTCGATACGGTAATCGTTCTTTCCATCATTCCATCAAGAGTTGCTGTGGGAAGATGTTTAGTTCCATCAAAGACAAGAAATTCATAAACTTCATCTGAAAGAAGATAAAGATCATTCTTTATCGCCACATTGGAAACAGCTAGCAGCTCATCTTTACTCCAAACCTTGCCAGTTGGATTATGAGGATTATTGAGAATAAGTAATTTTGTTTTTGGAGTGATGGCCGCCTCCAGCTCTTTTTGATCTATGTCAAAGTCTGGGGCATGCAGCGTAACGGCAACCGGGATTCCTCCGGCCATCTTAATGGATGCCACATATGAATCATAAAATGGCTCCAGGACAATAACCTCATCTCCAGGGTTAATAAGAGCAGAGATTACAAGATAAATAGCTTCTGTGGCACCAACTGTAACAGTGATTTCCGATTCCGGATTATAATTTAAAGAGTAAAAAGATTTATAATAGTTAGAAATTTCCTGACGAAGATTAGGCGTACCAGTGAAAGGCGCATATTGGTTGTGACCCTCTTGCATTTTTTTATAGGCAATGTCCTTGAGCCAGTTTGGTCCATCAAAATCAGGAAAGCCCTGACCTAAATTAACAGCATTATTTTCTCTTGCAAGACGCGAGATCACTCCAAAGATAGAATCTTTAAAACCTGCAATACGGAGGGCCGTGTCTTTCATAATTTACCTCAATGAAAGGTATATAACATTGATTAAATGACTATTCAATTTTTTGAGCAATTTCGATATAACTCATATTTTTTCTAAGCTTTTGTACGTAAGTATTGAAATCAGCATTCGCAGGCTCCTTGGCGGATACAAGAGCTCCTTTACGGCCTTGATAAATGTACCCCAGATAATCCACTAGATTCTCTTTAGTGATCTTAACTTTCTTTGGGTCTTTCGCATTTTCAGATGCAATTTTTTTCAGAGTTTTAACAGCACCTGCGAGATAAGCGATTGTCGATATCGCAGAATTTTTTGGATCACCCAAAGTATTCTTATTAATTTCTGGATACTGTTTTCTCCATTCACCGTCAGGAAGATCTTTAATTTGAGTAAATCCCCGAGAAGTATTTAGAACAGAGCTGTGGAAAGGATTATCGCCATTCAGAAGTCGTTGGGCCGCCTTGAGCAGAACAACATCTCCCTGATCATGCTCCTTGATCCAATATTTTTTACTTTTACCAAAGTCTGACTCATTACCCATTATCCCGTAAGAGATCGCAGCTAAATCATTATAATCATCGTTATTAAGATTAAAAATCTTCATGAGCTTAGATTTTTCATTTTCCAAGGCTTTTACGAACGGAATTGAATCATCCGTTTTCCCAGCAGGATCGTTAATGATGATATTAATGGCTTTAAAAGTTGTTCCATTTTTAGAATAATTATAGTTACTACTATTAACTACTGCCGTAGTTGAAATTAATTCCAGTTTTCCATCTTTGACTACAAATTTATTATTTTTTTCTTCAGGAAGAACATACATTTTGCATGTTGGTTTCATCCAATGAGCAACTTCAAGAAAATCACTTTTCTTCATATTTACGCAACCCTGAGAAACCCTTCTATCTTCAGGGTTTCCGGTGTCAAATGCTTTATACCTCTGACCCAA
Organism: Bacteriovorax stolpii; assembly: GCA_945905815.1. Taxonomy (GTDB): domain Bacteria; phylum Bdellovibrionota; class Bacteriovoracia; order Bacteriovoracales; family Bacteriovoracaceae; genus Peredibacter. The sequence continues at coordinate 30,057 of CAMDQH010000023.1, forward strand.
ATTATTAGGAACCTGATGTAAAGCAAAAACTTGCTGACCTTCAACCTGAAGAATATTATTGCTGTAATTCTTAGTATAATAATCACCCGTTTTAGGCTTGGCGATAGTGAAGGCTCCGGCCCCTGTCGTATAACTTCCCTGGTGATTTCTGTCGTCATATTCAGTCCACCTAGTCTTCTCGTCGGAGGATTTTATTCCAATGAGAACTTCTTTATTAAACACTTTTATTCCAGAAAGAGTATAGACGGATATCTCTGCGTTCTTCTTATCAATAATTGCATAATGCTGACATCCATCTTTTCTTGGATTATCCAAGTGGAAATTGATAATCGTTTCTTTATCTGAGAAGTTTTGATACTGAATACGTCTTTCTTTATTAATTTTTACATCTTCGGTTGAAGCAGTACTTCTAAATGGGGAAGATAAATTTCGGCCAGTTAGCGAATCATAAATTTGGTTATTAACTTTAAAATGTGGCTTGTTATTTTTCAAGCCGTCAGCGCGAGCGACCAGATAAAGTGGATTCATTCCCTTATAACGAGAAGCTGTATAATTTACATCAGTTTTCCGACTCATCTCTTGAGCAATAATCAGTTCTGGACTCAAAGCTTTTCCATCCGTCCCATAGAGACCAGATCCATAAATAAAAGTTTTATTTCCATTTACCATAGAAGCTATTTGTTTCGAGATAAAACTGGGATCTTTTGATTTCAGAGAAGCTTTAAACTCTATTGATTTTTTGGGAGGAAGTAGTTTTACGGCTTCTTCAAATGAAAGACTTTTCCCGGTTTTTCGGCTGTACAGTTTTCCCTTTATTTCAAAAACTTTGTCGTCATTAATTATCGCATCAGACATTTTCTCCAGGAAAATTGGGTCGAAGCTCTTCCAAGAAGCTGAATTCCTTTTTGGATCATCTTTTATAATAATGCCTACTGGGTCCTCAATATAATAGCCAGAATTATTAGAGTAATAATTTTTAACGGGTGAGGTTTTGGTTACTTTTACTTTTTCATCAATCACAGTTGTTGTGTATTGGACATTGGGGATCTTGCCCTTTTCAGAAACCTTAGATGAGACCTGGCCATTTCCTAGCCAAATTTCCCCATAGGTAAGATTATTTAAAAGAATATCATCACTCTCTAACTTATCTGAGAGGCTATCCCAAAAAATATTTTGGATCTGCTCATTTTGAAGAAAAAAGTCGACCATGCTATCTTCTTCACATACATCATCCGTTTTGCACTGGTTAGGAAGATCAAGTATCTTAATGAATACATTAATTTTCTTTTGGAGGTTACCAATAGTTTTTTCAAGACCCTGAAGTTTCACTTCAACATTCAAAGAGTTTTCAGTGTCTGTGGTGGATATCTTGTAAGAAGAATTTATGAGCTTAGAAAAATTCAATATGCCTTGTGGAGATTTCTTTGCAAGCATACGTGAATCGAATTTGCCGTTTTGAGCAGAGCTCTTTTCAAACTTTGATAAAGCGTGCAAAAGTTTTAAATCTGATGCATTTAGAATGAACACTTGAGACTCTTGGCCGAATTCTTTAGATAGGACATCCTTGAGATAGGGACCAATTTCAGCTAGTGCAGTACGACTAAGCGGTTGAGCTTCAAACAAATCTCGGGACTTTTTAAAGTCCGGATCAGTTGCAGTATATTTTTCATCCAAAAGTGTCAGAATCGTTCTTTCGACATTCTCAAGCTTATTGCCTTGATCACCCTTCTGAGCTTTAAGATAGGCCCATGCCATTCTGTGCAAAGTCAGATCTCCCTGAACCTTTAAAAAATTTGAAGCCTGATCCTTTGAAACATTTTCTGCAAATAAAGTTTTAAGCGCAGATTCACATTCGTCGCTAACTTTAGCAAGCGCAGGAAAAGAACAAAGAAATAGAATGAACAAAAGGCATTTTAATACCATAGCTTTCTTATCGGAATAATAAGCCTAATCTTTAGGATCCATGGCGTCTCTAACCCCTTCACCAATGAGAGATAGCATTGTGAGGGTTAAAAAGAGCGCAAGTGATGGATATACCGCAAGCCACCAGCCTTCAGTAAAGTGTTTTTGCGCCTGATTCAATAACTCTCCCCAGCTCGGAGTAGGAGGGGAAAGACCGAATCCAAGATAATCTAAGCTCGCAAGGGAGGTGATATTTCCTGCAATAACAAATGGGGAGAAAGTAATAATCGGCGATAAAGAATTGGGAAGTAGGTGCTTGAAAAAAATCCGCGTATGGCCCGCACCTAAAGCGCGAGCAGCTTCTATAAATTCTTTTTTACGGTTTTTTAAATATTCGCCACGAACGTAATAACTGATGCTGATCCAGCCAAAAATGCTGGAAAGAAAAACGAGGAGCACAAGAGTGGGTTTAAAAATCGAGATAATAATAATGAGTAGAAAGAACTGAGGCACAGTGGAGAGGACTTCTACCACGCGCTGGCCCCAAAAATCCAACCGACCTCCAAAATACCCCATCAAGCCGCCTAAAACAGTTCCCACTACGAAGGTAATAATCCAAACCATAAAAGCAAAACTTATCGAGTAGCGAAGCCCATAAAGAAGTCGCGTAAGTATGTCCCTACCTCGGTCATCTGTTCCCATCCAATTATCACTCGAAGGCTCGGATGGATATGATTCAACTTGTTTATTAGATTCATATGGATTCCATTTAACAAAAGGCCAAATAACAAAATCGCCCCTTCCATCTTCAAGTTCCAAAGCGCGATAATTTGTGACTAAAGTATGCTCATCACCAAAAAGACTTGGATGATAATCTTTTAAGATGGGGTAAAAATATTGATTATTGTACTTTAAAATTAAGGGACGACTATTGGCCCAGAATTCTGCTGAAAAACTCATGACACAGGCAATACCAATCATCCAACATGAGACAACTGCAAGTTTTCGAGACTTGAATCTTCTCCATTTTTTTAGAGTATCATCGTTCTGGATTAGTTTTTCAATCATGTGAAATCTATCCTTGGATCAACTAGAACATAAGCAAAATCTGAAATAATATTACCTAATAAGAATAAGGCACTTTGAATAAAAACGAGTCCCATAATAACGTTATAATCACGAGACAGAACGCTTTTATAACTTAAAAGACCAATGCCATCTAATTGAAAAATTGTTTCAAGTAATAGTGATCCAGCAAAGAAAACGGAGAGGAAGCCACCAAGACCAGTGACGATAGGAATCAAGGCATTTCGTAAAGCATGCTTCATATAGACTACTTTTTCGCTGACACCTTTTGCACGGGCCGTTCGAATGTAATCCTTTTTAATTTCTTCAATTAGTGAATTCTTCATAAGAATTGTTAAGCTCGTAAAGGAACCTATCGTGTAGCACACTAGTGGTAGTGTAAAGTGATATACACGATCCATAAATTGTCCCCAACCACTTAGATCATCATACATTTCAGACTGTATTCCCCCTATGGGAAATATCTCCAGGAAGCTTCCTCCAGAAAAAACCACAATAAGAAGAATCGCGAGCATGAAAGAGGGAATAGAGTAAAAAACAAAGAGAACGAAACTTGAGGAAACATCAAAAAAGCTGCCATGCCTAATGGCCTTCAAGATTCCGAGAGGTATTGAAATTAAATAGCTTAACAATAAAGAAATAATTCCAAATTGTAGAGAAACAGGAAACTTGCTAATGATGACATCAAGGACCGGCTCTTCATAAGTAAAACTGTCACCAAAATTGAGAGTCGCAATATTTTTTATCCACAGGAAGTATCGCTCGTGTAAAGGTTTATCAAATCCGTACTGCTTTTTGAGAGCTTCCATGATTTCATTTGAAACACCTTGAGTTGAACCACGATTACTTGAGTTGGCGGGCGCCCCGGAACCATCTCCTCCACTAAAACGCATCTGCTGAATTCTTTGCTCTATTGGACCGCCAGGGGCCATATTAATAATAGCAAATACAACGATTGTAACCCCTATTAGGGTTGGTATCAAAATAGCTAGACGACGTAGGAAGTATTTTAGCATGTTACTTTAAAGACCAGTATTGTTGTCCAAGACTATACTGAAAAGTATCCTTAGGTTTAACTACTCTCTTAGTAGTGGCATATAGAGTAGAACTTTTATTAAAAAAGAAAATATATGGGTATTCAGATGCGATAATCGCATGGGCTTTTTGCAGCAATGGAATACGATCCTTTTTCTCATAAATTTTTCTATATTGATCAATCAAACGATCAACTTCTTTATTCGAGTAACTGATAAAATTAGAGCCTGCCCCGCTAATTGAGCTGGTATGCCAAATTTGCTTCAGGTCTAGGTCGACAGTTCCGCCACCCCAGGCCAATCGAACGGCATCAAAGTTCCTTTCTTCGATTAGCTTTACGAATGAGTTCCACTCAACGTTCTTGATATTAATTTCGACACCGGCCTTAGATGCATCTTCCTTGAAAACGGTTAAATACTTCATCATCATTTCAGTGGGTTCAAGAATCGTAAAAGAGAGGTCAATTTTTTTGCCACCGATAATTTTATCCAAGATTCCATTTTTATCTGAATCTATCCAACCTGAATCTTTTAGTATTTTCAATGCTGCTTGTGGGTCATAGGGAACTGCTTTCACATCATGGTTAGCATAGTCCGACTGGATATAAATGGGTCCAGTCGCAGGATCAGATAAATTATACTCAAACTTATCCTGCATTAAAGGACGGTTAAAAAGCATACTTAAAGCTTTACGAACTTGGAGATCTTTCAAAACAGGGTTTTTGAAGTTAAAACCAATGAAGTTGTATCCCTTAGGAGTTTTATTTTCGGTTTTAACCTTAATTATTTTTTCATCCCAGATTTTACCAACAGTTTTTTTCATAAACCCATCAGCTTGGAGACCCATGAAATCTATGTCACCCTTTTTTAAAAGTTCAAGCGTAACATTCTCTTCTGATGAAAATCGTAAAACGACTTTGGGAATGGTGTTCTGACCTTTTTGACTTTCATCTGTATTACCCCACCAGTTAGGATTCTTCACAAGAATAATTTTCTGCCCCTTGTCGTACTTGGTGAACATGTATGGGCCAGTTCCGACTAATTTCTTACCAAACTCTTTTTTGTTTTCTGGGTTTGTATAAAAATGTTTAGGTAGTAACGTCATGCCTGCGCAAACTTCAAAATTCCCAAAGTAATCATCTTTAAGAATAAATTTAACTCTGAATTTATCAACAATTTGAACTTCTTTAATTGCTTCAAAATATGAACGTGCCTGGACGGCTTTATAATCATCAGTAAAAATAACATCATATGAATACTTCACATCTTCCGCTGTAAACTCAACGCCGTCGTGCCACTTAACCCCTTCGCGAATTTTAAATTCAAAAGTTCGTTTATCTTCAGAAACTTTCCACTCCGTGGCCATTGCCTGTTTCCACTCATAAGTTTCTGGGTCACGATCAAGAAGAGCTTCAAAAACATAGGCATGAACAGAAGTTGAATAGCCATCAGTTGAAGATAGTGGACTTAACGTGGTAGGCTCCCCACCGATATTAAAATATATTGTGTTGTTCGACTTTTTGCTCTTATCCTGGCAAGAAATAAGAATGAGTAGCACAACAATAGAAACAAGCTTCATGCTTGCAGGGAACATATAGACTCCTTAAATTATTTTCGTATATAAAGCGCAGGATCAAGTGACCATCTATCAAGCTTTAAATTATGGTCTTCAACTCTGTAAGTTTCAATTTTTGTATCAATTTCATTCACCCGTGCCTCTGAGCTTTTAAATTCAGTAAAAGAGACCGCTTTATCTTCTTCAACTGAAGCAAGTTCTTTTTGCCATTCAATTTCCAGTTTTTGTCTAAGAATCTCATAACGTTTATTAACAACATCCACTTTTTCCACGTAACCATCAAGCTCACGTTGATGTCTTGTTTTTTTGGCGTTCATGGCAAGGCGTTTTTTCAAAAGTATTTCAATCAGTTCTTTGGCAATTTTTATAGAGTTCTCTAGATCTGGACTTTCAAAATGCAAATATGTTCCGCTTGTAAAATGGACTTTGCGAATGCAGGTATCATACTGAGGAATTCGAATCAAAAAATAATCATTTGTCCGCCCTTCAATCAAGGCCAAACATCTGCGCTCAGGATAAGTTTCATTCCAAAATTCCACTCGATCTTTGCGGTTAAGGAATTTAATATTGGCAAAATCTGTTCTAATCCTTGCTAACTTTGCAGGGCCATTTAAACGAGAAATCCTACCAGAAAAGATTGTGCCATCTTCGTCTTGTTTCTTTTCATTAGACTGTGACCAACCAAGGCAAGTTGAAAAGAGAATCATAAAAATTAATAACAGATTAGGCATATCTTTCATTATGCCATGGAGAGAGCTATTTGAAAGAGAAAAGGACCGCTACTGTTTCATTAGAATTATACTTGAGCGAAACTCTTTTTCATGGAGCGGCTCTTGATATTTGAGTACTCGCATTCCTGGGAAAAACTTTAAAAGCTCCTCCTCTCGAAGGTAGTTATCATCCAATGGGTCAGAACGTTTGCCTGGGTCACGCTGTTTTTCACGCAAAGTGTAAGCTTCGTAAATCAGGACCCCTCCTGGTTTAAGCCATGCTTTGATTTTTTCGACCATGCCCCGATCAACCCAATAAAAACATATTATGGCATCAAATGTTCCTGGATTAATTTTATAATCCTTTAACGACGCCACGACCCCTTTAATTTTTACTCCAAACTCCTGAGCTAGAAGATATGACTTTTTCACCGCAACTGAACTTAAATCAACTCCTGTTACCTTATAACCCTTTTGGGCAAGGAATACGGCATTTCTGCCTTCTCCCATTCCCATATCTAGAACCGAGCCTTCATAAGGAATATATTGATAGTTTTCTGACAAAAATTGGGCCGGTGATTTACCAAAAATAAAAGTTGGTCGAGAATAACGCTCATCCCATTGAGTTTTTGAATCTTGTGAAACTTTGACGCCTGAAAGCTGTTGAAATCTACTACCCGAAATGGGATCTCTCCCATAAGCACTTAAAGTAAATAGAATGAGAAGAAGTATTTTCATGTCTTTTGAGAATTATCATCTTCGAAATCAATTGGGAAGTTATTCTCAACGACATCAGGTTGGTCTATAAACATTGGCTCATCCATCTTTACGGGTTCATCACTTTGAATACCCAACTCAGCATCAAGATATAGATTCAACGTCGCAAGTGACTTTTCCATTTTACGGATTTTTCGGTCAATGAAGTCTTCAACCGTATTAGGCATATCTTCTGTTTTAAACAGATACCACTTCATTTCTTCAACTGGTATGTAGAACTGATCAAGAGTTGTGATTAATTCGGTACTACAGTTACTCAAGTGTTCCAATGAAGTCGACTCATAGCGATTATTAAAAATCATTGGAAAGTGTTCACGAGTTCTACGAAGTGCAAAAATTTCAAGATATTCTGATTTTCGTTCTTTAATTCGTTTAAAAACGCTATTTGCATCTAGCTTCAGGAGCATCAATACTCTCTGGGTGATTTCATTGTTTCGACTTTTCATGCGACCCCGGCCCCAATTGTCGCCCTCTTCCCACCTGGCCAGATCGTGTGTTGCTCTTTTTTAAGAGCATGGTACTTGCTGATTTTGAAAGAAAGTTGTTTTGCGTTCAATGGGTATCTTAAGAAGTAATAATTTTTTTGAGTTACCAGATTTTTTTGATCATTTAGTTTTGCAAAGCTCGAAAAATGCATAAATGTCAGACGCTTGGATTTTAATATGAATTTCAAGAATTTGCGTATCTTATCGTTGTAAAGTTTGTATTCCCGAACATTAGTGACTGAACATAGTACAATGACTTGTTCTTGTTCACTTGAAGCAACTAAGATTTGAAGTTGATCAATTTTTACTGGAACCAGAATAAATCCTAGTTCTTT
>CAMDQH010000024.1 GCA_945905815.1 Bacteriovorax stolpii
GCTCCAGCTTCTTCACCTCAAAAAAAATCAAAATCTGATAAAACGGAAACTGCAGACGCTTTGCCATCAACCAAAACTCCTGAAATTCGAACTAACTTTTCTGAAACAGCTTTCTGGAAACCTCATTTGACCAGTGACAAAGATGGAAATATTAAAATTGAATTTGAAGTTCCTGACTCTGTGACTTCCTGGAATGTCTGGGTACATGCCATAACCAACGATCTCATCTCGGGTAAGGCTCACAAGGAAACTAGATCAGTTAAAGAGTTGATGGTTCGTCCTTACCTACCTCGATTTTTTAGAGAAGGTGATGAAGCCGATATAAAAGTAGTGATTAACAACTCATCTGAAAAAGAGCTATCCGGCACTTTAGAATTTGATATTTTAGATACAGAGACCCAACTATCGATAGCATCAGATTTTAAATTAGTAAAAGAAGATAATAAAAGAACATTCAAAGTTAAGCCCCAGAGTAGCTCTAATCTGACTTATAAAATTAAAGCACCATCGAGACCTGGACCAATCGCCGTGAAAGTAGTGGCTAAAGCTGGAAATCTTAGTGATGGAGAAATTCGTCCTTTGCCAGTTTTGCCGGGAAGATTCCACCTTGCGCAGTCAAGATTTGTGACATTAAATAATAAAGACAAACGCGAAATTACTTTTGAAGATTTAATCAGAAACGATGATCCTTCACGAATAAATAATCTGATGGTTGTAACACTTGATGCCCAACTATTTTATTCAGTTCTTTCTTCTCTGCCTTATATTATAAAATATCCCTATGAATCTACCGAACAGGTTATGAACAGTTTCATTTCCACCGGCATATTAACTTCCGTCTTCGATCAGTTCCCTTCTGTTAAGGCGATGGCAAAGGACTTTTCTTCCCGAAAAACTCAACTCGAATCTTGGGCCGATAATGATCCAAATATAAAAATGTTGATGGAGGAAACTCCTTGGTTAGCAATGTCAAAAGGTGGAGATACTGTTGAAAAAGACTTGATTGCTGTTCTTAATCCTGAAAAAGCAAAAGAACTTCGTATCAAATCACTGAAATTTCTCGAGGGGTCTCAAACATCTTTAGGAGGATTCCCTTGGTTTGCTGGAGGTCCACCTTCTCTAGGTATAACGCTTTCAATTCTCTATGGTTTCTCAAAGGCAATTGAATTTGGAGTTGAAGTTCCTAAGGCAATGGTGGTTAAGGCCTGGTCTTACATGCATAGGTACTATATTGATGAACTGGTAACTAAAGTTATGGTCCATGACTGTTGTGCAGAAGTTATCACTTTTATGAATTACATTATTTCAAATTATCCTGATGCTTCGTGGACAGGGAATGTCTTTACAGAAGCTGACAAGAAAAAGATGTTGGATTTCAGTTTTCGTCAATGGAAAACCCATTCGCCGTACATGAAGGGATACCTGACACTGACCTTGAATCGTGCCAATCGAAAGGATGACGCAAAACTAGTTTGGGACTCGGTCATGGATTCCGCTAAGACGTCAAAGGATGAGGGGACTCATTGGGCGCAAGAAGACCGCTCTTGGCTTTGGTATAACGACACGATTGAAACTCATGCCATGGCGCTAAGAACAGGTTCAGAGGTTGGAACGAAAGAAGATGTTCTTGATGGCGTTGTGCAATGGTTATTTTTAAACAAGAAATTGAATCATTGGAAATCGACTCGAGCCACTTCTGAAGTCATTTACTCTCTAACTCATTATCTTAAGAAAACAAATCAGCTTGGCGTGAAGGAAAATGTCGAAGTTAAGTTGGGAGGAGAATCTCATTCTTTCGAATTTGATTCCGCGAAATATACCGGTAAGAAGAATCAAGTAATTATTCCTGCTCAAAAGATTTCGAGCAGTCTTTTACCAATTAAAATAGAAAAATCCTCACCTGGTCATCTCTTTGCGTCTGCCACCTGGCACTACTCGACGGAAAAACTTCCCTCTGAGGCGAGAGGAGACTTCTTTAGCGTCAACAGAAGTTATTTTAAGCGTGTTAAAAATGTCGATGGGTATAAGTTGCTGCCTATAAATGACGGTACCCTTATAGAGGTTGGAGATGAAGTTGAGGTCCAATTATCTTTAACATCCAAGCATCAGGCGGAGTATGTGCATCTAAGGGATCCTCGAGCCGCTGGTTTTGAACCATCTGATAGTACTTCTAAACACAAATGGGATTTAGGACTCGTTTGGTATGAGGAAATACGTGATTCCGCTACGAACTTTTTCTTTGAGTACTTACCTAAAGGTCAGTACACTTTTAAATATCGAATGCGGGCAGCAACTTCAGGAAAATTTAAAACCTCTCCTGCAACTGTTCAGCCATTGTATGCCCCAGAATTCGTTGGATTTTCGACGGGAACGTTTCTTAAAGTTGATGGAATGAAATAATCGCAGGACAAAAAAGTATGAAGTTAGAAAAAGAGTGGAAATCGATTTTTACCAATATGGCAGTGATTGTTGTTGCTCTAGGTTATTTCGTCGACATCTTTGATCTCACTCTTTTCAATATGCTGAGAAAGTCATCCCTTGAATCAATGGGAATTCCTGCTGATAAAGCAGTTGAATACGGACTGCTGATCTTAAATGCGCAAATGATTGGTATGCTTGTAGGCGGAATTATTTGTGGAATTTTAGGTGATAAAAGAGGAAGACTCTCAAGTCTCTTTGCTTCCATTCTTCTCTATTCCTTGGCCAATATCGCAAACGGTTTCGTTCAAGATGTTCCAACATATGCGGTTCTTCGTTTTATCGCGGGGGTCGGTCTGGCCGGTGAATTAGGTGTTGGTATTACTTTAGTTTCAGAAATTTTACCCAAAGAAACCAGAGGGCTTGGGACAGCATTGGTTGCAACTATCGGTGTTCTTGGTGCAGTTGCCGGTGGAATAGTTGTGGAAATATTTGACTGGAGAACATGCTATATCATCGGTGGCTGTATTGGATTGTTATTGTTATTTCTTCGCTTTAAGGTGCATGAATCGGACATGTTTGATGATTTAAAGAAAGGACATGAAAATATTCAGAAAGGAAATTTATTATTTTTAATCAAAAATCCTGCAAGAGTTAAGCGCATTCTCGTTTGTATCATGATCGGTATTCCTATTTGGTATGTGGCCGGAATTCTTATGCCTTTTTCCCCTGAAATTGCCAAAGAGCTCGGTGTTCGGGGCGATATCATGGCCTCACGGACGATTGCTATTTGTTATCTTGGTTTGGCCTTCGGAGATTTTTTTAGTGGTGTTTTAAGCCAATATTTTAGAAGTCGAAGAAAAGTTATCTTCATGTTTGAGATTTTATGCATTTGTATGATTGCGCTACTCTTTCTAACTACAAAAGATTCTTCGCCTACTTATTATTATTTCCTATGCTTTCTTATTGGCCTTGGGGCCGGCTTTTGGGCATTGTTTGTCATGGTTTCTGCGGAGCAATTTGGAACAAATATTAGGGCAACAGTGGCCACTTCAATACCAAATTTCGTGCGGGCATCAATCCTTCCAATGTCACTCCTTTTAACTCAACTTCGGCCCAGTATGGGTCTACTCCAGTCAACAGTTATTGTTGGTATCATTGTTTTCATTATTGCCCTATTTGGGGCAGCATTTTTGGATGAAACATTCGGGAAAGACCTCGATTACCTTGAGGTTGACTAGAAAGCTTGGTCAGCGAATATAATTAGAGGTATTTTTTCCAAATTCGCTGATAAAATAATAATAATAAATATCAAAATCATTGAGGAACATTTAGTGAAGCTCGTTCTGATCATACAAAACAAATCGCCAATTCGTGATTATATGGAGTTAGTTCTTGGTGCTAATCCAAATGTAAACATGATCCTTCATTCAAATGCGTCAGACTCAATGGTCTTTTTAGACTTGTCTCCTGATGTTGATCTCATTTTTATTGGTCATGATATCTTCTTAGATGTTGAGCTCAAGGCATTTAATGATTCAATAAAGCAATATGCCAAAAATAACAATAAGGTCTCAATTATTGGTAGTAATAAGGGTCTTCAAAAACTAGATGCATCTAAATATCTTCATCCTCAGTCTCCCATCGATAAAATTTTAAATATTTTGAAGGATACACTATCCCTTGAGCAATCTACATTCGCTTCTGAAGATTTTCATCCAGTTCCATTAAGTTTATGCCTAGGCATTTATCAAAACCCCTGCGATATCCATATTAAAATAGGGAAAAATGATAATGCAAAATATATTAAACGTTTTAAATCAAAAGATTTATTCGATAAAGATGCTGTCCTGTCTTTAATTGTGAAGGACCTGGCAAAGGTATATGTACATAAAGATGATGTTGGTACTTTAAATTCCTATTTCAAAAACAAAATAAAAAAAGAAGATTTTTGTTCTTCACCAATAGGAGAAAATGACATCGTAAAAGTCTATTCAAATACCATTAAGGATTCATTGGACTATGTAGGCTACATGTTAACAAATATGAACCTCAAGAGTTCAGGTTCAGTCCTTGTCGCACGTATTTTTGAAAACATGCGTGATGAAGTTTTACTTCTACCAAGTAACAACAAAAAGCTTATTAATCAGTTCTTTATTAATTCTCTTGAGTCTGAAAATGACTTTGCAACTAAGCTTGTGACTTTAACCTCTATCATGTCCACTAATATGGTTCAGGAAGCGACCTGGGGTAATTCTGAAATGATTAATAAGGTTATCTATGCATCTTGTTTTCATGATTTGGCCTTAAAAGGAAATCAGAAATTAATTAGTTGCTTGCGTGATGAAGAACTGGTGTGTTTATCCGAAGATGAGTCTAGGCAGGTAAATAATCATGCACAGCTGGTTGTTTCTCAATTAAAAGAATTAAATGTTCTCCCTATTGGTACAGACAAAATGATTCTAGAGCATCATGGAAGTCGAAATGGAGTTGGTCTGCCTAGTGATCAAGTGACTACAACCAAAATTTCCACTCTCTTCATGGTTGCCAGTGAATTCTCCACCAAGCTTTTGCTTAAATATGAAAATGATATTACTGGCCTAGATTTGCAGAATTTTGTTAACGATGAACTTGAACGAATAAAAAAAATAGATAATGAAATTTTTGAACTTCTTAAGGCAAGCCTATTATAATTTTCCCCACAAGCAAATGTGGGGAAAAAATAATTAATTCAAATGTGTCTGATGGATATAAAGACGGAAGATCTTGTCTTTAGTCCTGCGGATAGAAAAATTCCCAGTGTCTTTTTGTTCAATCAAGAACTGATAATAATCAGGGCGAGTATCTGCAATTTCGAGAACGGATTTCCCTTCGAATTCTCCAAAATCAATTACGACTCTGTCTTCTTCGATAATACCAGTTAGTGGACTTTGCTCCTGGGCCATGATTCCCTCCTTGGAATGCTAGGACAAGTTTAAATGTCTTTGTAATTAGATTTTGAATGATGTGGCAACGCTTTGAAAAGCTTAGTTTTTAAAAAATTGTTTTAAAAAAACGACGAGGGCCTTAAATTCCTGAGGGTATTCATCAGCCATCATTTTTTTAATCACTTCAAGTGATTGATAGAGTGAAAGACCCTTTCTGTAGGGGCGATCATTGGTCATGGCTACCAGAATATCAAACACGGCTACTAAGGTACTTTCAATCCCCATAATCATTTCACTGCCAGGGCCGCCCTTACGATTTTTATCAACAATATTCTTCATCCGTTCGTTTAAAAAGTGATGATGTTTGATGATATTGAGATAATTTTTTGAAAGTGGGATTCTTCCATCTAATAGATCACACGAGAAGTCTGAATGGTTTGCGAATAGCTCTTTTTCTTGAGTCGTAAGATTTTTTATATCGTACTTCAAATTTGGAATCATAGAGATTCCAAGATCTTTTAGATAACTAGTTAGAAATAAATTTTCAATTTCTTTTTCGTGAAAGAGATGAATGGATTGAAGAAATGACAATAAAAGTATAGATGAAAGCATTGGCTGAGAAATTGTAAAATGAAAATTCTCTCGGCCCAAACCTTGAAAAAAGTGGGGCTGGTGCTTTTTGTTTTCCATAAGGAATTTTGTCAAGTTTTGCGTACTCTGAAATTGAAGCATCAAATGAGAATCATTATGAGGGTTCTGGTAGAGTCCCGCCATGTTTAGTGACAGTAGCTTCAAATCTTTGGTTCCGTTCTCCAACGGATCACCAACTGAAAGGGATCTAGTGATCTTTATAAGCGCCGACTCCAAATTACTTTTTATTTGATCCAAATCCGACTGATATACATAAACTTCTTTATAAAAGTTTTTGATAAGAGAATTAATTTGATCCTTCGTTGGTACTGATCCTTCAGGTATATAAGAAATGAAAATTCCATCCTTATGGATATAAACAGGGTTAAGAAGTTTTCGAGCAAGATATAGTTCTCCCACGAGTATGGGTTTAAGCTTAAGCGCCAGTCTGTGATGATTGCTGTAAGAGGAAATCGTATTGAGGGACATGCTCCTGACCTTTTTACTTATTGTACCGCAAAATCAAATCAGGATAGGAAATATTATAAGCTGTTAATGTGCTGTGATAAAAAGGTTCTGAAAGAGTGGCCATTGGCTTCCATCATTTTTGGAAACATCGAGATGGGAGTTAGACCTGGGAAAGTATTTATTTCATTTAAATAAATTTCATTACCTTCAACGAAGAAGTCAATTCGTGATAGGTGGCGTAACTTGAGGCCGTGGTAAAGCTTAGTAGAATGCTCGGTAATCTTCTTTACTATTTCAGGCGTTAAATTTTTTGCGATTGTTTCAGTGGTGGTAAGACTTTCTTGAGAATATTTTTCTTCAAAAGAATAAAACTTTGAAGGACATACAATTTCGCCGGGATAAGATATTTGAAGCTTGCCATCGAACTCGTATACAGAAACTTCTATTTCTCTTGGGAACATTCTCTTTTCAATTAATACGAAGGGAGAAAATCCAAATGCTTTTTTTATTGTATCTACAGAGTCTTTATTTTTTTCAACTAAATAGCATCCAACGGATGAGCCCTGATTCGAAGCCTTGATAACGACGTCTCCATGAAGCGCGTGGAAGGCTTTTGCTTTTTGAAGATTTTCATCAGAAAGATCAGAAAGAAAAAAATAAGGAGTGTTAGGAACACCTAGAGCCGTTGCCCAGAGCTTAGTGGTGATTTTGTTGAAACACATTTTACTGGTTTCGGAATTACACCCAAGATAGGGAAGACCGATCATTTCAAAATAGGACTGGATATCCCCAGTTTCACCTGGGTGGCCATGAATACAGGGAATCGCCAAATCAAACATTTTAGGTTCAAGCGTGAACTTACTGCCTGAATCATCAATCCATTCACCCGATTTTGTAATTTCAACAGTTTTGAGATTCACATTCGGGATATGGCCCAAACATTCTCTGATGTGCTTAACGGAAACAAGGGAAACATCATGTTCCGTACTTCCTCCTCCGCAAATCAGAAGAACATTTTTCGTTGGCATTTAAATACCTCTGAGAGCTGCCGGGACCTTTTCAAGGTTAAGAGTCGTAAACATTTCCATCAGCTGTGGCCGTGGCATGACTTCCGACTTCATCTCACCGTATTTTCTTACTGCTACACTTGCAGCAGCAATCTCCTGATCTCCAAGCACTAGCATGAAAGGTATTTTTCCCGTTTGTGCTTGACGGGTTTTTAGGCCCATTGATTCATTTCTATCATCAACACGAACTCGGTAACCTTGGGATTTAAGTTGTTTCTCAAGAGTTTTAGCAGCTTCGAGATGTAATTCATTCTTAATAGGAATGATAACCGCTTGTTCCGGCGATAACCAGAAAGGAAAGGCCCCTGCAACGTGCTCTATATAAACTCCGATAAATCTTTCGAGTGAACCTAGTAGGGCACGGTGAATAACAACAGGTCTCTCCATTTCACCATTGGCGTTTGCAAACTTCAGGTCAAAACGTTCAGGAAGTTGAAAGTCCAACTGGATTGTTCCGAGTTGATGGAATCTTCCAAGAGCATCGGCAACTTGGATATCAATTTTAGGTCCATAGAAAGCGCCGTCACCAGCTTCGATTGAATACTCTTTTCCTGATTTATCTAAAGCCGCTTTCAAAGCCGCTTCCGCATTATCCCAAGTCTCATCGCTTCCCACTCTTAGTTCTGGGCGTGTTGAAAGAGCTATTTTAACTTTTTTAAATCCGAAGTGCTCATAACCAATGAAGAACATCTCCATCAGTGTTTTGATTTCTTCCTGAATCCCATCAGTCTGTATGAAAATATGGGCATCATCTTGGCAGAAAGTTCGGACACGAGTTAAACCTGAAACCACTCCTGATTTCTCGTAACGGTGCAATCGACCAAAATCTGCAAAGCGAAGAGGAAGGTCTCGATAAGAATAACGGTGATGAGAAAACATCAACATATGGCAAGGACAGTTCATCGGCTTCAGTGCGAATTCTCTTTCATCAATTTGAGTGAAATACATATTCTCTTTATATTTTTCGTAGTGGCCTGAAGTATGCCAGAGTTCGACGTCCAATATTTGCGGTGTAATCACTTCCTGATAATCATACTGAGCATAAATCCGGCGCATGAAATCAACCAGACCGTTATAAATTATGGCGCCTTTAGGCATAAAGAAAGGGGACGCTGGTGCAACCGGATCGAAGATAAAAAGCTCGAGCTCTTTACCAAGTTTTCGATGATCTCTTTTTTTTGCTTCTTCAATTTGAGTTAGGTATTCACGCAATTCTTCTTTAGAACTAAAACAGGCAGCATATATACGTTGAAGCATCGGGCGAGTTACGTCTCCTCGCCAGTACGCTCCCGCTGTATGCATAAGCTTGAACCAAAAAGTTAATTCTGATGTCTTTTCAACATGGGGACCTGTGCATAAATCAAAAAAATGATCGCCCTGAGTGTAGTAGCTGATAATTTCCCCATCAGGAATATCTTTTATGAGTTCACATTTTAAACTTTGTCCACGCTCTGCAAATAATTTCAATGCCTCTGCACGGCTAACTTCATGTCTAACAATAGGAAGATTTCGTTTGATGATTTCTTTCATCTTCTCTTCGATCTGTTTTAAATGTTCATCCGTTAGCTTCGCATTCATTTCAATATCGTAATAAAATCCATTTTCAATCGTTGGACCAATTCCAAGTTGAACAGAATCATTAGGAAAGAGTTCCATGATTGCTTGGGCCATAAGATGTGCCGATGAGTGCCTTAAAGTGTCTAATTCGTACTTGGCCATGAGTCTCCTTACAAAGAACCTAGAAATTCGTTCTAACTGGTGCCACATACTTTAGCAATCGAACCCCGTTTAATCAACGAGTTAGAATACAACGTTAAACGGCTCACACCACTGTAAGAAATCCCATCTTACATTTTAAACTTTTGAGCTCAATATCTGGGGTCAAAAGCGCTCCATAGGGTTAGTCTTACACTGTTCAAGGCCTCAAGATTATATAAGTTATGGTGATTTTCGGTGCACCCATAACAAGAATCTTGCTTTTTCATACAGGATGAGGTTTAACACCCCCACTATGAAACTGTAAGAATGAATTCTTACGCCATTCAGGAGGCCGTAATATGGACACCATTCAAACGCTATCAATTGAAACGTTGATGAGTAGGGCTTTGGTGGATCTTAATAAGGACGATAGGTTTTTGGCCCATCTTCCATCCGATTCAACTAGAATTGAAGGTCAAGGCCACTATCGTTTGGCGAAGCTTTATTATGATAAAGCTGATTTTGAAAAAGCCGAAGAATATTTCCTCAATGCACTCAAATGCACTGATCTTCCTCAAGACGCATTTGCCATTTTTAAGATTCACGGTTTTTTGATTCGAATTTACTCTGAAAGTCTCAATGAAAAAGATGCCAACAAATATATCCAGCTCTCAAGTGAACTTCTAGATCAAATCGTTTCAATTCTTCCATCTCTTAATGCTGAATATTTTTACAATGCAGCAGTGGTGAATACCTATAAAGGTGAATTTGCAGAAGCAAATAAGAATTTCCACCAAGCTTACCGTAAAGCTCAGACTGAAAATGAGCCTGAGCTTATGGCCAAGTCGCTATATGCAATGGCAACCAATGCTTACCAAATGAAGAACTTTCAGGATGCTCTTTTGCACCTTGGACAGCTCAATGAACTCCTTAATATTCTTAAGAAGGGCTATCTGAAAGGAAGCATGCACTTACTTTGGGGTAATTCCCTTAGAGAGTTGGGTTCATACGCAGAGTCTTTGCCTCACTACGATTTAGCAATGAAGCTTCTTCATTCTAAACGTTGTTGGAATATGCATCACTATGTTCTTTTGAATAAAGGCATATCTTTAAAGAAAATGGGTGAGTTTTCTAAGGCCCTGATTCTTTTTGGAATTGCTGAAAATTCTTTGGATGAAGAATACTTTAAACGCCTTCAGCAGTTACTACTTATGGAAGTAGATGATGTTAATGACTCGAGTGTTGATCTTTATCTTGACCGACATAATAGAGTGATTCATGAGAAGAGCTTAGGTGTAATTGACTTTAAACATCGTTTTGTTCTCCTTGAGATCCTTTTCCTCTTGGCGCAAACTCCTGGAACTTACTATAATAAAGATGATCTCGCTAAAATGATCTGGAAAGATGAGTATAATCCTCTTATCCACGATAAGCTGATCTATACAAGTATCAGCAGACTAAGGAAGTTGATTGAGCCTAAAGGTATCAAGCGCCAGTATATTCTTCGCGGAAAAGATGGATACACCTTCAATCCACGAGTTAACGCCCGTTTTCACAAAGAAAACGAAGTTGTTAAGCAAAAAAACATCGGTAATATTGAAATATCTTCTCCTGTTTAATTTCTTGATCGGAGGACTTCAGGCCCAAGAGCTTGTTTCCTCCGATCGATTTCTCATAAAAATCATTGATCGCACCATTTCATTTCAGGACATTGTTTACCAGCTACGAAATCTAAAAGCCTTAAATTGTATTTATGATGACGCTCTTGTTGTCGCATATTTTGAAAAAAGCTTCATAAGTGACCTCGATAAATTCGTAAAAGACTTCCCGGAGAAAGACGAAGATGTCACAAAATATCTTCACGACCATACGGAGATCCTTAAAAAAATAAGGTATTTCTTTAAAATGCTTCGTTACTCTGAAGATCAAAATAAAAAAGTTTCCAAGGAGCTTTCCAAATTAATTCACGAAGGAACGAGGGAGAATAACTGCCAAAAGAGTATTCTCCATAAGGATTCTCTTAAAACCAATTTCAAAAGCCTGATTGAAATGGAGATCTATATTCGATCTCGTTATGAAGGCCAGATGAAGGGCAATAAACGGAATTTCGATATCATCAGGCCTTCGATTGATCTCTTTGTAGACTCATTAGATAAGCAGTTTCCCCATGAATACTACTGGTAAACTAATTCAACTGAGTCCCAAACATTTAGACTTCCATCAAATTCTCGATTTGGACCGTGAGCAGTTTCCAAGGCCATGGTCGTCCAAAGATTGGATAGATCTTAACTGGGATCACCATTTACTTTATGGTTGGTGCCTAAATGGACAAACAGTCGGATTTGCCCTTTTTAGTTTAGTGACCGATGATGACGTGGCGCACCTTCTCAAGATTTGCCTTCGGTCCGATCTTAGAGGTCAGGGCATTTCCCAGCAGTTCTGGGATGTCTGCTTATTAAAGATACGGGAACGTGGTGCCAAATCTATTTACCTCGAAGTTGAGTCTCACAATCATAAGGCCATTGGATTCTATAAAAAGCTCAATTTTGAAACCCTGAGAGTGGTTAAAAGTTATTATTCAGATGGCACTGATGCGATTACAATGCAAATAACTACCTGAGTCAGAAATGCTTTAAAATTGCTCTTTCGATTTGATTTTGTTACATATGTGGCCTGTCTTAGATTTCGGTGGTGTTGTTAGGGTGGTTTTTTTCCATCCTTTTTTATTTTACGGGTACTTTTTTAATGGATATCCAGCAAGAGCGGATTGGTTTTGAAAAAAAGTTTTATCATCTTTGTGAACCAGTGGTTCAGGAAGCAGGATATCGTTTATACGACCTTGAGTATGTCACCGCTCAAAAAATCCTAAGACTTTTTATCCAGGATCCTAAAACTGGCTCAGCAGTGATCGAAGACTGTATTAAAGTTGATCATGCGTTGACTGAGCCATTTGAAAAAGAAGCTTGGATACCGGAAGAAATTGTTCTCGAGGTTTCTTCTCCTGGTGTTTTCCGAAATGTTATGAATCTTGAACACTTCAAGATGAGCATTGGTGAAATATTGGCAGTTGTAATAACGGGACAGTTATCTGAGGAGCAGACTGCGGGTTCGCCTAAAAGTCTAAACCTCAAAAGTGATAAAAAATTTCGTGGCAAGCTTATTGAAGCGAACCAAGATGAATATGTGATTGAAGTTAAAGGCTTCAATCTCAAATTAAATTATAAACAGACTAAAAAAGTTAATTTAGATCCCGATTTAAAATCGGCTCGTGAGTAAGGAGAGACCCTGTGAACTTTTCAGAATTAGGTCGAGTTATTGAACAACTAGGCAAAGACCGCGGTATTAAAAAAGAATATATCGTTGGCGCCATTGAACAAGCGTTCCTTGTGACTGCTCGTAAGAAATTCGGGATTCAAGGCGAATACGAAGCTCGTTATAATGAAAATGATGGAGAAGTTGAAATCTTCCAATATAAAAACGTAGTTGAGAAAGTACGTGATGCGATAGTTGAGATTGATTTTGATTCAGCTAAAAAGCTGGATGAAGACTGTGAAGTTGGCGATCAGCTTGGCCTTAAAATTGAAAACCCTGGTTTTTCTCGTGTAGATATCCAGACTGCAAAACAAATTATTTTCCAAAAAGTTCGTGATGCTGAGAGAGATATCCTATTTGCTGAATTTAAACACCGTGAAGGCGACCTCGTTACAGGTATTGCGCGTCGTTTTGAAAGAGGTAATGTTATTATCGATCTTGGAAAATCAGATGCTATCTTGCCTAAAAAAGAAATCATCTTTGGAGAAGCTTTCAAGCCAGGTGACAGAATTCAGGCTTACCTGTCTGACGTTGTCATGACTAACCGTGGTCCAGAAATACGCTTAACTCGTACTTCTCCTATGTTCCTTGTGAAATTATTTGAAGTAGAAGTTCCAGAAATAGCTGATGGAACAATTGAAGTTAAAGCAGCTGCACGTGAGCCAGGCTATAGAGCAAAAATTGCTGTAATGAGCACAGATAGAGATATAGATCCTGTTGGTGCTTGCGTGGGTATGAAAGGTTCACGAGTTCAAAACATTGTGAATGAACTTCAAGGTGAGAAAATTGATATCGTTCGTTGGAACGAAGATTCTGAAACTTTCGCAAGAGCTGCACTCGCTCCTGCAGAGATTCAATCAGTCTCTTTGAATCACGCAGATCATACGCTTGATGTTATTGTTGAAGATGATCAATTATCTCTTGCGATTGGTAAGAGAGGTCAGAACGTTCGCCTAGCAGCAATGCTTACAGGTTGGAAAATTAACATTATCTCTAAAGCGAAGCTTCAAGAGCGTGTTAAACTTGCAGTTGAAAATCTTGTCCAGCTTTCAAATATTTCTGAAGCAATTGCTCAGGTGCTTGTTCAGAAAGGTGTTATGTCGATTATTGATCTTAGTGCTTCAACTCCAGAAAATATCGCTAGATATCTTGGTAAGTCAGTTGCTGATGCTCAAACGATGATTGATACAGCCGCTGCTGCTCTAGAGGATGAGAATATCAAGTCTGACCTTGACGAGAATGCAGAAATCATTTCTGCTTCTGCAGTTCCAAATCAGACAGGCTTCAAGAGATCTGAGAGAGCTGAAAGTACAACTAATTCTAGAAAAGAAGCTGGCGGTGATAAGTTCTCTGAAGTGGAAAGACGCCTAAGAGAAGAACTTGCTGCATTTAAATTGAAATAATTAATTGGTTTTTGGAAATCGGAGTAACTAATGGCAAAAAAAGTTTACGAACTTGCCACTGAAATTGGAGTAGGCGCTATCGACTTGGTCGAGAAGCTGAAATCCATGGGCTTTAATGTGAGAAACCACATGGCCAGTCTTACTGACGACGAAGTCATTAAGGCCAAGGCAGCTTATGAGACAATGCAGAAATCTTCCTCGACGGCTAAAAAAGCCGTTGTAAGAAAGGTTATCAAAAAAGAAGCGGCACCTGAAGAAGTTATTCCTGTGAAGGAAGAAGCACCTGTAGTGGTCGAAGAAGCTCCAGCTGAAGTTGTTCAAGCAGCTAAAGAAATGGCGCCGGTGCCTAAAGCTCCACCAGAAAAGCAATATATCGACGATAAGCCAAAAGGTTTAACGATCGTTAAGAGAAAGACCAAAGCACAAAAAGAAGAAGAAGATAAAAAAGCTTTAGAAGTTAAAGAAGAAGCTGCTGCTTATGCAGCTGCTCAGGCCAGTATGCCTAAAGATGATGGCCCAGCGCCGGCTTCATCTTATAATACTTCTAAGAATGCTCCAGGAAAGAAAGAATACTTCGAAGAGAAACGTCATTCTTTCACTCCTGTATTTACACCAGAAGCTAAAAAGACTGAAACTCCTGAAAAGAAAGCTCAGGATGCTCGTCTTCTTCCACGTCGTCCTGTTGATGAAACAGAGGGAATGTCGGACGAAGAAAAAGATAAAAAACGCATGGGTGACCTTGCGGCAGCTATGGGTAAAAAAGCTGGAACTGGTAAAAAAGATTTAACTGTTATCAGAGCTGATGAAGAACTTAAGTTTGCTTCACAGTTAGTTGGTAAAACAATCTATACTGCGGCCAAAAAGAAGAAGCTTTACTCAGGACCAACTCAAAGAACGCTTATAACTGAAGTTAAAGACTCTAAACGAGTTGTAACTATTAATGGTGCAGCAACTGCGGAAGATCTTGCTCATAAGTTAAGTCAAAAATTTGATGCTTTTGCTAATAAAATGCTTGAGATCAATCTATTGGTACGTGCCGATGACTACATTGGTGTAAAACTTGCGAACGTTATTGCTGCTGTTTACAACTACCGTGTTGAAGATAAAGCATTCAATGAAGAAGCTGTTCTCAATAAAGTTGAGGGCGAGGATAAGTCAGCTTTCCCTACACGTAACCCAATCATTACGATTATGGGTCACGTCGACCACGGAAAAACTTCTCTTCTCGATTATATACGTAAAGCGAAAGTTGCCTCTGGAGAAGCTGGAGGGATTACTCAACACATTGGTGCTTATACAGTACCATCTGCCAAAGGTGATCTTACTTTCTTGGATACTCCTGGTCACGCAGCCTTCGGAGCGATGAGACAACGTGGTGCTAATGTCACAGATATCGTTGTTTTAGTTGTTGCAGCTGATGATGGTGTAATGCCTCAGACAATTGAATCAATCAAATTTTGTAAAAATGCTGGCGTGCCAATAATTGTGGCCGTGAATAAAATTGATAAGCCTGGTGCCAATCCTGATAAGGTTAAGCAAGGTCTTGTTGAGTACGGTTTACTTTCAGAAGACTGGGGTGGTGAAACTCAATTCGTTCATTTGTCAGCTTTGACAGGTGCAGGTGTTGATAACCTTCTTGAGGCCATTGGTCTTCAAGCCGAGATTATGGACCTCCGTGAAGACCCTAAAGGTCCAGCTGAAGGTGTTGTAATTGAATCTAAAATTGAAGTTGGACGTGGCCCAGTTGCTACTATCATTATTCAAAAAGGTACCCTCAATAAAGGTGATGCCATTGTTGTAGGTGAGACTGCTGGTCGTGCTAGATCTCTTATGGATTTCGCAGGAAAAGTCATAAATTCTGCAGGTCCTTCAACTCCAGTACAAATTCTTGGTCTGGAATTAGTTCCAAGTCCAGGTGACATTGTTAACGTTGTGAAAAATGAGCGTGAGGCAATTAAGATTGTTGAAAACAGAATTAATGAACGTAAAGAGATGGCAAGTGCATCTATAGAAGTTAAAAAAGTTAGTTTAGAAGACTTCTTCTCCACTGCTCAGAACAATTCTGAAGCTGAGAAGAAAGTCCTCAAGCTGGTTGTTCGTTCGGATGTTCAAGGATCGTTTGAAGCGATTCGTTCAGCAGTACAGCAACTTGGTAACAGTGAAGTTTCGGTTGAAGTTATTGGCGGAGGCGTAGGTGCAATTACAGATAATGATGTGAACACTGCTGCTTCGACTAAAGCGATCATCATGGGCTTCAATATGAGACCAGTAACAACTGCTCGTCGTATTTCTGAAGAAAAAGGTGTTGATATCAAGACCTACTCTATTATCTATGAGCTTATTAATGACGTGACTCTTGCACTTGAAGGTATGTTAACTCCTGAGAGGATCGAGAAATACATCGGTCGTGCCCAGGTTAAAGAGACATTCGCAATTCCTAAAATTGGAACAATTGCAGGAACATCAGTTATTGATGGTAAAATTGAACGAGGCTGTAATATCCGTCTTCTTCGTGATGGCAAAATCATCTACGATGGCCGCTTAACAACTCTCAAACGTTTCAAAGACGAAGTTAAAGAAGTTAAGAATGGTTTTGAGTGTGGTATGTCGCTTGAAAACTTTAATGATATCAGACAAGAAGATCTTATCGAGGCCTATATTATGGAAGAGAAGAAACGTACCCTCGTTTCTGATGCAACTCTTTAAGGATCAGCTGTGGCTACTACCGGACGTGGTAATAAATTTTCGAAACTTAAATATGAAGAACGGGTTCGCGATGAGATTAATCTTGCCCTGAGAAGGGAATTCGCGGATCCGAGACTCATGAACGTATCTATAACTCACGTCGAATTGACTCAAGATTATTCACACGCAAAAGTGTATTGGGATACTTTCAACACAGCAACTCGTGGCGACGCCAAAGAAGCGATTGAAAGTACAGCTAGTCGTATGCGCTCTCTTTTAGCTTCTAAAATGGCCGTGAAACACACACCCCAGATTCACTACCACTATAACTCTCAATTTGAAGATGAGTCGAAAATCACCCAGTTATTAAAAGATAACGACGAATCATCTAATGGCGAAGAATAAAAGTCTTTCGCAATTCCCTCCCTTAGTATTCAATATTTTTAAACCGGCCAGGATGACATCTTATGACGTCATCAGACATTTCAAGCGGAATCTTCCAGCTGGTTATGGAAAGATTGGTCACTTCGGAACTTTGGATCCTTTTGCATCCGGCGTTCTGATGATTGGTATTGGCGGAGCTGCCAGACTTAATGAATTCATTCACGATCTTCTTCCTAAAACTTATCTTGCAGTCGGAAAGCTTGGAATTGAGACACCTACTGGGGACTATGAATCAGAAATTATTCAAAGAGATGATTCTCTTTATTTAAAACGAGAAATTGCCAGTTTCTCTGCCAAATTCATAGAAGATCGTTTTAAAGAAAAATTTCTCGGTGAATACATGCAGGCGCCTCACAAATATTCTGCCAGTAAATTCATGGGAAGAAATATGCATGAATGGGCGAGGGAAGGGGTTGAAGTCAAGAAGGAGCCTGTCCTTCGACATATTTATGACATCCAAGTTGTGAAATATAAATTTCCTTATCTTTCAGTCAGAGTCACAGTGAGCTCTGGAACTTATGTTAGAACTCTTTTCAACCATATGAGTAACGAGCTTGGAACGATTGGGTCACTCATTGCTTTAGTCAGAGAAAAAATTGGGTATGCAACGATTGATAATGCGATTAAGAAGAAAAACTGGCCGCAAGAGAAGCAGTTTGATGTCCTGAAAATGGGCACGCCGATTGATGAGATTTTGCCATTTGATCGAGTTCAATTAACGGAATCACAGACTATATCATTCAAGTGCGGAGCATTTTTAAAGTTAGATCAGCTCGAAATTACTAAAAGAAATTTTTCTGATAAATATGTTTGGATGAATGATGAGGAAAATACCTTGTTTGGACTCGGCCACAAAGAATCCCTGGGTGAATTAAGACCGAAAATTAAGTTTCATTTAGGGGAGCAAGACGAGTTTTGATCTGATCGTGACCTTCAACGACTTTCCCCCACACAGCTCGGCAAAATTCATCAGAGTTTTTGTAATCTTTAGGAACAATCTCTTTGTGTACGATTATTCCAAGATGGCGACCTGTCTTGATATAACCTTTTTGTGTCAGCACACCTCTAGTTCCATAGATACTGGTTGGAATAATAGGAATATTTTCGTTAAAAGAGAAAACCATCAGGGTACGTTTAATTTTATCGTAGTGTCTTGGCAGTGCATCTTTGGAACGCGTGCCTTCAGGGTAGACTTGTAGACCAATTTTTTGAGTAACGATGCGGTCCTTCGCCTGGTCTAAAACTTTTTTTCTGGAATCAACTTTGCTACGGGACACGGGCAAACCGCCACTAATCCAGGCCAGCAATCCTACGATTGGAATGTAGAGAACTTCTTTTTTCATGATCGGCGGTGCCTGATATATAGTAAACATGAGTGGAATATCGACAAAACTTTGATGATTACAAACGTAGAGACCATGAGTGGGTGTGACCGTAAAGTCTGGAGATCTATGGTCTTCTGCAATGTCTATTTTGGCGTGGCATGCAAAGCGTAATAGCATCCGAGAGCAGAAAGCCCAAACGGGGCAAACAATTTTCAAACGTCGTCTTAGACCAAAGGGCAAGGCAATTAAACAGGCCGGGAATAGAGCAAAAATCAGCAGAAAGCTTGATATGAAAATAGCTTTTATTTGGAGTAGGATGCCCATAGGCGACCATTGTACTTACAAAATCGGCATCCTAGCAAGGAAGGTACCTATCTTTTTGTTCTACTTTTCACCCATTTAAGTTACAATTTAAGGGATATAAAAGCCATTTTTGAGGAGTGTTTTGTGTCAACAAGTCTGATTGCAATGGGCGTAGCAGTTTTTATGGTCATAAACCTAGTCGTTGGTTTGGCCGCTCTTAGTTTATTGTTCGGAACTTTTGAAACCCTTTTTGGAAAGCCAAAAATTACATTACTTAGATCTTCGAAAAGTGGAAACATGTTTGCTTTTGGTTTTAAGTGGAATTCTGCTAAAGAGCCAGCTGCTTTAGACACCATAAGACTTCGTCTTTTTAATCCATTTGGTACTCCAACGCAGGTTGAAGTAAGTAAACCTTTTGAGGCAAAGAAATCAAGCTTCGCAACCGAAATTGATATGGGCCCAGGCTTTATTGATCTTCTTGGTGCCAAAGGTTTTGATAATGCCCTCATTCAAATTGAAGTTGTTTCATCAAAAGATGGAGTCGTTTTTCAGTTCGACATGAAAGGCCCTAAATTTAAAAAGCTAGTTTTTGATGCAAATCAGACAGTAGCTGAGTTTGTGAACAAGAATAATTTGGATGTAAAAAAAGCTTCAAAATCACCAATAGATATTCCTATAAGAAGCTTCATTGCTGATACTGTTCCTGGAAGAGGTCCACAGTTGAAGCTTGCTACTAATCCAATATTTGCCGGAGAGTTTGCTGGTGCAACCGCTGGAGCTGCTCCAGCTGCTTCAGGTCCGGCCGTAGCAAATTTTAAAATTGCCAAAGTATGGATTGAGCCTGGTTGTATCGTTTGTAATGCATGCGAAGATATTTATAAAGATGTTTTCGAAGTACTTGCCGATACATGTATCATTCGTCCAAATGCTCCACTAGATGATGGTCTAAGAATGCAGGAAGCTGCTGAAGCCTGTCCGGTGGAAGTTATCAAATATACAATAGCTGGTTAGTTTTTTATGATTTAAGTTTGTTCCAGATAAGTTCTGTTTGAAACATTCTCTTGAGACCCTCTTCGTTTTCTTTCCAAATATCCTTCAAGCTTTCGCGATGAGTTTTTAGTTCAGGACACTCAAAAGTTAAAACAGGGGTCTTGTATTTTTCAACACCAAAAGTTCCAAGTGAGCCTGGAGTAGGGTAGCCAATATCTCCCGCCATTTCATATTTGTTAAATTGATAGAGATATTGAGCAATGTCTTGGCAGTCACCATTATGATTTAAGATGGGTTTCCAAGTATGAAAAGAAATAATCAGGCCTGGTTTATACTTATCAAGGAGTTTTACCAAAAACTGATTTTCAGGTTCTGATAGAGGTTTTGCTCCCGGATTATATTTGGGCTGAGTTTTTTCAGGAGTCCAATCTTTAGTGGGAAGGTTTCTATTGAGATCAACGAGATGAGCGTTCACTCTTGACTGAGCACGGTAGCCATCAACATTTAATATAGGAATCACAACAATCGGCATATCTTTTAAAGAGTGTTCATTCTTTAGCCAATTATAAAGCTCTTTTAAGACATAAACACCTTCGACTTCATCACCATGAACCCCGGCAAGTAAGTAGAGATATTTTGGCGCTTTGATGTCCGTTTTAAAAACTGTGATTGGAAGACCTTCAACAGATGTACCGCTTTCTAATTCAGAAAAAATCATAATTGCTCACGATGAAGAAAGACAGCTGACTGGCCTGGCGTTTCTTCAACCTCCACTTCAAAACAGGTAAATGAAAAATTGTATTTAGCTAAAACTTTTTTTCGGATTTCGGAGGATATATAGACGGCAATTCTCTCTGCGCTTGTATTGAGGATGGGCAGAAGTAGGGTGTCGCTCATTGGAATTGAAAAGTATGATTCATCTGGAGTTTCAATTACGTAGTTTTTATTTTCGGTATAAATTTTGAGGAATTTATTATCTTTTGGGATCAACAATTTATGATCAAGAAAATCACAGACTTCTCTAACGATTGGCTTGATATCTAAGAAATCAAAAACCATATCACCGGCCAGATCAGGAGCTTCGCCCTTGATTTGCACACGATAATTGTGGCCATGGAGTGGTTCTCGTCCACCATTTTCAAATATCATGAAATGTGAGGATGCAAAGTTAAAGTATTGCTTATAGACTTTAATCGAAAAGCTAGGACTCAAAGTTTGTTTCCTGGTTGGGGTTACAGATGTGGAAACATACTTCGCTGTTCCAAAATTGGCAAAGGGAAACCCCGTTTTGCATATAGTCAAAAGGTCTGATAAATGAAAAAAAAACACTTGAAGTCTTTAAATATGATTGAAAAGTGGCTGCTCTCTGAAACGCCGACCCCAAAAGGCGTTAAAGAAGCGTTTGAAACGATCCGAAATCATATGGAAAGTCTGCCGGAGAACGAAGCTTATAGTGAGCAAGAATCCCTTCCGGCCCCAACTGAAATTAGTGATGAACCTGAAACTATCGCTGTTTATTCTGATGGTGGTTGTAGAGGAAACCCAGGCCCTGGTGCCTGCGCGTTTGTGATTCAAGAACATAATGGAAAAGTTCTGGCAGAGGGCGTGGAATATGAAGCGTATACCACTAACAATAAAATGGAACTTTCTGGTCCCTTGAAAGGACTACACGAACTCCTCACGGTTTTACCCGCCAAGGGTAAGGATCCACTTTTAACCAAAGTCAAAATCATCACGGATTCAAAGTATGTCGTGGATGGGATGAAATCTTGGGTCAAAGGTTGGAAGGCGCGCGGCTGGAAAAAAGCTGATAATAAGGCCCCTGAGAATATGGATTTGTGGCAAGCACTAGATTCAGTTCGGGAAAATTTTATGCAAGTTGAATGGATGTGGGTAAAAGGCCATGCTGGTCATCCACAAAATGAATATTGTGACCGCAAGGCCAATGAGGTCATGGATGCTCGTTCTTCTCGCTAGTATTTTCTTACATATTTCGACTGCAATTTCTTGTGATTTTAGTTCAGAAGTCAAAAGTGTTTATTCATTGTCTGGGCCAGTTACTTTAATCCTGAAAGATTTAGGGCTCATAAAAAGTAAAAAGCTTAAGGGAGTTTCGATTTTTCATCCCGTAGCAAAAAAAGATTTTCAAGGAATTTTCCTTCCTGGTGGAGTTTTTCTTTCTCATGAGACAATTAAGGGCCTAGCAGGGAGTGTGTTATTCTACGACGAGAGTCGAGAACTCAATCGAATTTTTTCCCGCTACGAAGGTATCAGAGCAGTCGAAATAAAAACTCGTTCATTAACACCAATGGAAGTCATGAAGGTGATGGAGAAACAACTGAATCCCTATCTCGTTGGTTGTAACTTGGAAAAAATTACTCATCATTTAAACATGAGGCTAGAAGAGTTAAAGAAACTGGCGCGTAAGGATTCTACCTTTCTCTTTTTTTTAGGATTGATACAAAACAACAAGTATCCAGAACTAGTCATAGTCCAAGACGGGATCGTTAAGTGGATGATTCAAGAAAAGCTGATCAAAACTTACCCGTCGGAGCTTGCTTACGTAAATTGGTCCGCCAGAATTTTAAATAATCTACCTAAAGATACCTATAAAGTGGGTCTACGAGATTCGGGAAGTTCAATGGAAACTGAATTGAAAAAAGATAATCATACCATCAACCTGACTTACCCTGGAGCTTTGATACCCGGAGGTGGTCAAGTTGAGGCGATGATCTATTTATTTAAAAATCTTTAATGAGCTTTTTTTACAATCTCTTGAGCCATTTTTTTCATGCGTTGAAATTCTGCAGTTGATCCAATCGAGCCGTTTTCTTTAATCAGGCTTTGCATTTCCTGCGCCTGTTTTACACGGGCCTTCGAGGGAGGATGAGAAGACATAGCGTCTCCGAAACTTGACATCAAGGCGTTCTGACCTTTTTTGGACTGTTTCTCCATGGCCATTAATTTTTCGTAGAAGTCCCCGACATATTGTTTATCGTAATTAGTTTTTACAGCGTATCTGAATCCTACACGATCTGATTCAAGTTCATCTTCTTGCGAATTTTTCATGAAACCATATTTCTGAATCATAAGCCCACCTAGGCCACCGACCGCAGCTCCACCGCCAACAACTTTCGCCTTGCAGGCCAAGTCATCAGGGGCACATAGTTTTTTTTGGGCGAGATATCCCACTCCTGCACCAATCGCCGCTCCAATACCTCCAAAAAGATAGGTTTTGCTTTGCTCTTGCTTGGCCACATACATTCTTTCTGCCGTATGTCGGGCAACGACGTGTCCAATTTCATGCCCAAGTACTCCAGCAATTTCAGCTTCTGTATCGGCCATGGCAATAATGGGTGCGGTAATATAAACATATCCAGCTGGTAGAGCAAAGGCGTTGACCTGAGCAGAGTCAACCGCTGTGAAATGGTAGGTGTAAGGTTTATTGTTCAGATTGTTAGCTCTCACAATTTTTTGTCCAAGCTCTTCAATGTATTCTTGTAACTCCCGGTTTTGGACAGGAGGATAATCCTTTTTCATTTCCGCCAAGGCTTCCTTGGTTAACTGCTTCTCTTGATCGACAGTCAGATCCACTTTCTGGCCAGCGTTGTCGCCTTCACGGTAGCGGTCAGAGCTCATTTTGGACGAACATCCCGCAAGAGCAAACATAAAGGTAATGCTGAGGGCAAAAAATCTTTGAATAATCATAAAATCTCCATGAAACAAATTAACACATTTTACGTTAATGGATAAGATCATCCAAGATATATGAAAATATTTGAAGTTATTGATCCCTTATTTTTGCCGCATTGTGGTTGTGAACTGCAAGTTTCTCTTCCTTTGGGGGGTGGGCTCGTTTTGATTGGTGAAAACGGGATTGGTAAATCAACTCTTTTGCGTCGCCTCTCTTGCATGGTTTCGCCCGATTCCCAGGTAGTGGTTGAGCAGATGGCCACAGAATACTTTTTTGATCGAAAATTAAGCATTCTGAAAAGTTTTTTTCTCAAGGCCAAGCTACCTCATTTTAACGCAGCTAATTTTCTTTCTCTGTGGAATGATTTTGAGTTGGATAAAAAAGAACAAAGACTACTTTCTCACCTTTCTGGGGGAGAGTCTCAGGCGCTTAAATTGTGCTTAGCTCTATGCAAAGATTGCACATTTTATTTTTTGGACGAACCCTCTCAATATTTAGATGCCCACCGAAAAAAAGTTCTATTGAACTACCTTGAAAAACTAAGAAGAGATGGAAAAGCTTTGTTGGTTGTAGAGCATAATCTAGAATGGCTACCTTCAGGATGGAAGGCGCAGCAGTTAGTTGTTAAAGACGATGTGCTTAAGCGGGGAGATGAATGGACTATTTAATCATCCGTTTAATTTCAAGTTTTTTAGTGGGAGTACTGCTGTCTCAGGCGGGAAGCCTAATTCAATTGGGAACAAGGAATATTCTGGCAAGCCCCTCGACGTTAGGAATTGATGGTCTTTCAATTTTATGGCTTCTTATTTTTCACTCTGTTTCACTTTGTTTTAATTTAAACTACTCAGTTGAATGGACTTTTCTAATAGGAATGCCACTTTTTATTCTGTTAGGGATGTCGTTTCCTCGTTTTTTTAAAGGTCAGTCAAAATTTGAACGGATTATTCTACTAGGTTTAACCTTTAACTTATTTGTAGGAGCTATTTTTTCTTTATGGCAGTTTCTTTTTATGGCCTTTAATTTACCATTTCCGGTTGAGTTATGGTTTGGTCATTTTAGATTTGCCTCATCATCCTCTTTGGTAATCCTCCTGAGTACCGAACTTCTTATTTTATTCGGGATGCAGTTTTTTTATAAAGATTTAAAGATGTTTTCGATTGGGCCGATCATGGGACTTAATTGGGGTCTGAATGAGAAAAGGCTTTTCCAGTTTATATTTGTAGTTGTGGCAGTCAGTACACTCATCGTGATCAATTTATTTGGTGCCTTCTCCTTTTTAGGTCTCGTATTCCCTATATTGGCCCGCAGAACGTGGTTCAAGAAGTACGACCTTGGAGGCGAATTGTTCTTAGGCCCGATATTTAACGGTCTTTGCTTAATGGCCGTAGATGCCCTTTGTTACTTCAACCCGATTTATGGGGCCGAGGTTCCGGTTGGCCTGATTGTTACCGGAATCGGCGCAGTGAGTCTTATTATCATCCTTTGGTCTGGCCACAAAAATTCAGAAATTGTGGCAAAGGCGAAAAAATAACGTTATTCTTTTCTAGATTTTTTAATAACAAAGGATTGCATATGAAAAAAGCGCTGCTTTATTTAAGCCTAGTACTATCAACTCTCACTTTATTTTCTTGTAACTCAAATGATCCTAAAAAGATCACTCTTGAGTCTGACGATGATAAAACTTTCTACGCTATGGGCTTCATGCTCGGTGGAAATCTTCAGCGTTTGAATCTTTCAGACAAGGAACTAGCTGCACTTTATAAAGGTGTTGCTGCTGCTTCTAAAAATGAAAAATCTGAAGTGGATATGGCAAAATTCCAAAACCGCATTCAGGAAGTTTTCAAGTCACGTATGGATAAAGTTGCTGGAAAAGAAAAAGAATCTGGTAAGGCTTTCATTGAAAAATTCATCAAAGCTGAAGGTGCTACAGTAAGTGCAACAGGACTTGCATATAAAGTTATTAAAGAAGGCACTGGAGCAACTCCTGGTGGCGAAGATGTTGTAGAAGTTCACTACCACGGTACACTTGCTGACGGTACAGTGTTTGATTCATCTGTTGAGCGCGGTAAGACAATTTCTTTCCCACTTAACCGTGTAATCAAAGGTTGGACTGAAGGTCTTCAAACGATGAAAGAAGGCGGAAAAACTAAGTTTGTTATTCCTGCTGATCTTGCTTACGGCGAAGCCGGCGCTCCTCCAAAAATTCCTGGTGGCGCAACTCTCGTTTTTGAAGTTGAGCTTTTCAAGGTAACTAAAGCTGCTGACGCTGCTAAAGCTGCAGCTCCTGCTGCTAAGCCAGCTCCTAAGAAAAAGTAATTTTGTAGTTAGATACAAATAAAAAGGCCAGGTGAAAAAAACTGGCCTTTTTTTATTTGGGTCCGAACCAGCAAAGTGGTCTTGTTCCAGTTTTATCAATATTCTGCGTGTGACATGTTCCTTTTCGCTCATCTTCCTGTGAAACGCTTTCTTTGAAATCTTGTGGGCATAAAGCCCCTTGAAAATAACTATCAAGTCGACACTGAGGAACAGGGTGCTGATCAAAGTTTTGAGTCACGATAGACACATCAGGGGTTTCAAATTCAGGAATGGGAGTCGCTCGTATAGAAGCACTGATTTTTGCGAGGGCATGTCCTGCCATGGCCAATCGTATGCAGAGTGAATTAGCTTTTTTTTCAGGAAAGCTTTGTTCACATCCTTTGGAAACGACGAGAGGAACAGTAAAATTTTGAACTGCGAAATCATTATCTTCATCTTTGAAAATTCTACGAAGACATTTGAGTGTGGCCCAATAATCTGCCTGGCCTTCCGATGAGGCCCAGAACGGTTTTTCATCAATGATTTTTTTAGGCGCGCCACCAATATGGTGTCCGATTTCATGACAAATAACTAATGCGTACGCATCTTCAGTTATTAATGGATGGCGGGCGAGTCCTCCATACAAATTAATTATCCACTGCTTATTTCTTATGTCGCGATATGTGCCGGCATTAACGGTTGCACTAGGCCATTTTTTTTCTATCTTTAATAATGCATCGAAGTCCCGTGCAACAGGAATGTAAAACTTTTCAACTTTGTGGATGACCTCATTATATTGAAGTTCACTCAGGCCTTCATTTTTGTCAGATAGGGGTAGATAAAGTTTATTCGGTGGAAAAATGCCATCACAGGCCAGTAGTGATGATGCTTGAAATATAAAAAACAGTAGGGTTAGTTGATTCATTCTTCCTCCAATTATGAACAAATGGATGTTTACGTGGAGACCTAACTAAGTCCAGACGAAGTGCATGTATGCTGGTTGCCAAAAAAAAAGGCAGCTTGCGCTGCCTTTTCAGGAATGTATAAAGATTATTTTGCTTTTGGCTTGAACCAGCAAAGTGGACGAGTTCCAGTTTTGTGGCCTAGAGAAGGGTGACAAGTACCCTTAACTTCTTCTTTCTGAGAAACATCTTCATTCATACTAATTTCGCAAAGAGAACCTTGGAAATATGTATCAAGACGACATTGTGCCTTAGGGTGAGCATCATTTGTTCTTGAGACTTTTTTTGTATCAGGTGTATCAAATTTTGCTTCAGGAAGTTTGCTTAAGGCTGCAAAAAGATTGGCAACGGATTTACCGGCCATACCTGTACGAACGCAAAGAGCATTATCTTCTTTGTCATTCTTAGTCGATTTTGTACATGCATCAGTAAGTGCCTTAGGTACTTCCATAGCAGAAACAATTGAAATGTTATCATCGTTTAAGAAAGTTTTACGTAGACACTTAAGAGTTGCGAAATAGTCAGCTTGACCTTCATTTGAAGCCCAGACATTTACTTCGCCGCCGCCAAAAATGCTTCCTGACTTTTTAGGTGCTCCACCAATATGGTGACCAAGCTCATGACATACAACTAAAGACATACCATCTGCATTGATGGTTGCGTGACGGGCCAATCCGCCAAACATAGCAACTTGCCAAGAAGAACCAGATTGCTTTGCGTATGCGTTTACTGTTCCGTCATTCCATTTACGTTGAATTTCAAGTTTGCCACCCATGCTAGCAACAACTGGTGCGTAGAGGGTTTCAACTTTATCTATAACAGAATTAAATTGAGATTCTGTAATTCCGCCTCTCATACCTTTAAGGCCAGCGGGAATGTAGAGATCATTCTCAGGTACGAATCCGCCCTGACCACTAATTGAGCAGGCAAGAGCTGCAGTTACACATGAAAATCCGACTATTACTGCTGCTATTTTAAGAGATCTAAACATTTACGTCCTCCATGAACGAAAACAATTTTTGGTGAGGAAGATTGTTCCGTTTTATCACTGGAGCTGTCTAGTCAGTTTTAGCCTAGAAATAAATATGTAAGAATTTGTTGGAAATTCTCTTCAATTTCGTCAGATTTTCTGTCGAATTCAAATTTGAAGCAGTGCATTCGCCTGATACTTTTTGTCAGTTATTGGATCTAAATTAAAAGCTCAAAAGTTGAGCTCTTTGTACCGACAAGTCTAATGAACAACGAGGTTGAGATGAAGTCACTTATGATTTTTGTTTTATTATCCAGCTTAAATGCGGTCGCAGAAGAGGCCAAAAAACTTGTCCAGCCGACAAGGGAAGTGGCGATCATCGTAACCAAAGAGGGTTATTACCCTAAAAGCCTTTCAGTCTTTGAAGGCGAAAAAATAAAATTTTTTGTCACTTCAACAGTCGAAGAACCGAACTGTTTAATTGTTGAGTCTCATAAAGTTTTTATGGCGGCCAACAAGGGAAAAGTAACTGAAGCGGAAGTTGTCTTTGAAAATGCTGGAGAGTTTGCCTTTTATTGTCCCAGCTCAAAAAACGATGGGAAAGTAGTTGTTTTAAAGAAATTTTCACCGAAAAGAGAAGTTGCATCTGAGATTCAGCCTTGGGTCCCAAAAGAATATTAGGAAGAAACTTTCATGAGTAGTGTTTTTAAAGATGCCATTGCCAACCTCTTGTCTCCAATCGGAGACCTGCTTAAAGATTCGACTGTGTCTGAGATCATGATCAATGGACCTCACGAAATTTTCATTGAAAGAAAAGGTCTTGTTTATAAAGTAGAAAATAGATTTGCTGATGATGAAGCCTTAATGGCCTCTATGAGAGCGATTGCTCAGTCTGTCGGTCGAGTGATTGATGCCGATAATCCAAGACTAGATGCCCGCTTGCCTGATGGCTCTCGTATTGCTGTCGTACTTCCACCAATGGCCAAGGCCGGTGTGACAGTCGCTATTCGAAAATTTTCCGAAGAAAAATTAGGTTTAAAGGACATGATTAATTTCGGTTCTCTTTCACCTGATGGTGCGCGTTTTCTCGACTGTATTATGTACCTTGGTAAAAATACACTTGTGAGTGGTGGTACCGGTTCAGGTAAAACGACGATGCTAAATATTCTCGGTGGGCGTATGCCTAAGACACAGCGTCTATTAATTATCGAAGATGCAGCAGAACTACAAATTAAAGCTGAACACGTGGTACGTTTTGAGACCCGCAAAGAAAATCTTGAGCGTGGTATTAAAGGTGTCACTATCCGAGATTTGATGGAATCAGCACTTCGACTTCGTCCTGACCGAATTATCGTAGGAGAGGTTCGAGGACCGGAAGCTCTGGATCTATTGAATGCCATGAGCACAGGTCATGAAGGTTCTATGGGAACAGTTCACGCCAATACTCCGCTTGATGCATGTACACGTCTTGAAACACTCTGTCTTATGGGCGAAACCAGAATTCCACCCGATGCTATTCGTAAGATGGTGGGAAGTGCTTTGCAGATGATTGTTCAATGTTCTCGTTATCATGATGGTGGTCGCAGAACATCACATATCTCAGAAGTTTTGGGCGTGGATGAACATGGACGGTATATCGTTCGGGATATTTTTCGCTGGATACAAACCGGCAAAGACCCTGAGACGCATAGATATATTGGAGAAATGGTTGCGACTGGATATGTGCCAAGTTTTTTTGAAGAATTTGTTGCTAATAAATTACCTTTTCCTAAAACCAATTTCAAAGCTCCAGAATGGGCAGTGCCACTTCTAAAAAAAGCCTCTTAAGTAAGAAAGTCATAATTCTTGTGGTGAGTCTTATCCTCACCGGAATCGTTATGCGCGTTCTTAGTCCGGCCAAAAAGTTAGACTCCAGACTTTACTACACTTATGAGCAAGCAACTTTGTATCTTGAAGGTTTAACCGAAATAGAGAAGCAGAACTACTTTTACGGTGAGCTTTTTGATTTTTGGTTTATGGTTAATTACACCTGGTTATTATTTTTAGCATTTAGAAAATTCGTTCCGAATAAGAAATATGTTGTCGTGGCATTTGGGCCAGGCATTCTGGATTTATTTGAAACAGGCCTGATTACGCACTACTTAAATAGCAGAGAGTTTAATTCGGCCTATCAATTTCTCCCTGCAATCAGTTTTTTCAAATGGTTGTTGGGATTTTTGATTTTACTCTCTCTCGGTCGAAAAATAATCTTTTGGCGCAGGGCCAATTACTAAAATTTCCCCAATAATCCTTTTTCTGCGGTAATCTCTTAGCTC
Organism: Bacteriovorax stolpii; assembly: GCA_945905815.1. GTDB lineage: Bacteria > Bdellovibrionota > Bacteriovoracia > Bacteriovoracales > Bacteriovoracaceae > Peredibacter. Next base: position 29,907 of record CAMDQH010000024.1, read on the forward strand.
AAATACAAGGAGTTTTTATGAGTAGCATCAAAAACATTCACGCTCGTCAGATTTTAGATTCTCGTGGAAATCCCACAATAGAAGTTGATGTTACAACAGAAAATGGTTTTGTTGGCCGGGCGTCAGTACCATCTGGTGCTTCGACTGGAAGTCGGGAGGCCCTGGAACTTCGTGATGGTGATAAATCACGCTTCATGGGCAAGGGAGTTCTTAAGGCGATTGATAATGTTAATAAAATTATTGCCCCAAAACTGATTGGTAAAAATGTTTTTGAGCAACGCTCTATTGATCATTTGATGCTTGAACTAGATGGTACTGAAAATAAAGATAAACTAGGAGCAAACGCTATTTTAGGTGTTTCAATGGCCGTTTGTCGTGCAGCTGCTCTGGTAAAAGGTAAACCCGTTTACAAATATCTTTTCGAAGATTTAAAAGTTCCAAATCCTGTTGGCAAAATGAGACTTCCGACGCCGCTCATGAACATCATCAACGGTGGAGCTCACGCTTCAAATAATCTTGATATTCAGGAATTCATGATTGTTCCCCATATGAAGAAAAGTTTTTCCGAGAATTTACGGGCCGGGGTTGAAGTTTTTCATCACTTGAAAAAAGTGCTGTCTGATAAAGGTTATTCAACCAACGTTGGTGACGAAGGGGGATTTGCACCTGATTTAAAGGGCCACGATGAAGCCATTGAATGCATTTTGTCTGCTATCACTAAAGCTGGATATAAACCTGGTATCGATATTTCACTTGCTCTTGATTGCGCTGCTTCAGAATTTTATAAAGATGGAAAATATGAAATGCAGGGTAAGACTTATACTTCAGCAGAAATGATTCCCTACTATGAGCACATGACTAAAATTGCTCCCATCTATTCTATTGAAGATGGATTTGATGAAAGTGATCAACAAGGCTTTATTAACTTTCAGGCCAAATTAGGCGGCCAGTTGGTTAACGTTGGTGACGATCTTTTTGTAACCAATGCAAAAATTCTTAAGCGTGGGATTGATAATAAAGAGGCCAATGCCATTCTGGTCAAAGTAAATCAAATCGGTTCACTTTCTGAAACCTTTGATACGCTTAAACTTGCTTATGATAATGGTTTTAAAGCGATCATTTCTCACCGATCGGGTGAGACCTCTGATTCTTTTATTGCCGATTTGGCGGTCGCTTCTGGAGCTGGCCACATCAAGACTGGATCAGCTTCCCGATCAGATAGAGTGGAGAAATATAATCAACTTCTACGTATTGAAGAGGAGTTGGGGGCAGCTGCGCTATTTGAACCAGTAAAATAACTAAATACTTCTTGGTTTATACTCATATTGACCGCTAAAATATGAGTATGAATACCAAGTACTTCCTTGGCCTGACATTTTACCCCGACAACTCCTTTTCAAAAAATATTGAAAGTTTTAGATCACGATTTGACCCAAAATTTCAAACTAATCCTGATCTGCATTTACCCATAGTGCCACCTTTTGAGATTGAACCTTCTGAGGCGAACGCACTCAGGCAGGAGCTAGTGGAAGAACTGGAGTCCTTTTTCTTTGAAAATACCGCTAATCATGTGATGAAATTTTCAGGAATAGATGTTCACGAATATAAAAAAAATAAAATCCTCTATCTAAATCCAACTCCAAATGAAGAATTCTTATTATGTCAGGAGTCGCTCTTTGCTATTTGTCAGTCCTACATAAACGACAGAGAAAAGAAGATGAAGGATTCACAAAAGACCTTTTTAACGATTGGAAGATTTCAGGATGGCCCTGATCTTCACTTGTCCATCGAGATGGCCAAAAAAGAGTTTCATGAGTTCACGGCCCTTTCCTACCAGTCCATTTGCTTATTCTCGAAGAATAATGGGGTTTGGTACAGGGAAGCGGATCTCGTGAGTTTTGAAAAACCCAATGTCTCCTTTTTACATTCAACAGTCGCTTGAATATGATTATTGAATGAGATTGTTTTTCTTTTGTTTTTTTCTGATGGTATTTAAGGCCTTTGCTCAAGAGGGTATACCTTCATATATACCAAGCACCTATCTCTTAAAGGCCAAGGGCTATCAACTCGGCTACGCTTTTGATTCGTTTACAACTTCTAAATCAATTGACCGTGAAGGTAATAAGCAAGAACTAGCAGAAGGGCAAACTTTCAACCGAGTTCAGTCTGAGATCTCTGGTTATTACGGAGCGACTCACGATTTGCAGTTTGGTTTAGGTGCCAGATTTAGACAAAATCATGCCACCGTAGATGTTAGTGGAAATAAACAAAATTCAGACTCTGCTGGGCTGCAATCAACTTTTGCCAATATCAAATTTGGATTTGCGAAAGTTGGCCGATTACAATACACACTTGAAGGAACGTTTCGATATACCCCCTACAATAATGCTGAATTTGATCCAGCTACTGATGATCCTAAAGCCCTTATTCTTGGTGATCATGGAAATGAATTATCTGGAGGATTGGGTCTCACATATCACTCAAAAAATAATAATTTTTTTACGGTAAACTCAGGGTTTCGAAAGCCGGGCACTGATCTTTCCGATGAAATTTACTGGCAAGCAGAAGGCTCTCTTGTTTGGAGCCATATTGCTTTGGTTGCTGGTGTTGATGGTATCACTTCCATGAAAAATGACCCTTACGAAGCTACGCCTTCAGAGCGTCCAGTCTATAACAGGGGAACAGAATTATACGGTTCCTCCAATCGAGAATGGATCGCTCCTTATCTCGGTTTAAATTTATCTTTCGGAAAGTCTTGGCGAATTGAGTTGCGAGCTAGTCAGGTTGTTTCTGGATACTCAACTGACTTAGGATCTGGATTTGGAATTGGCCTGATTAGACGGGTGGATAAAAGTGTAACTCGTCTAGAAGATAGTAAATTCAAAACCTACGACCTGGAATCTACAGTCACTAAAGTGTCCCCCAAACAAGAGTATTTGGTGATAGACAAGGGTCTGGCCGACGACTTCAGTAAGGGTATGAAAATTGATTTCTTTGAATTTGATTATGTCGGTGGAAACACTCTTGTGGCTTCTGGAGTCATCATTCAGATCAAGTCTGATTCCTCAATTGTGAAAATAGTCGAGCGCTACAATATAAAAATAAATCTTAAAGAAGGTTTAATCGGTCGCACCACTTTAAAGTGATAATTATCTATGGCAGTACCTAAGTCATCTACTCGGGCGAATAACATCATAAAGCTCAGAAATCTCTATAAATACTCATAAATTTTAAGAAGAGGCAATTATTGTTTGCTTGTAACCAGTTGACATCAGGTTAGAATAGTAAAAAGACTTCTTATTATACAGACAAGGACAATGCTCATGAGGCCTGCTCTATTCAAGATTTTATTAGTACTAACTGTTTTGGCGTGGGGGACTTCTTCATTTGCGAAAAAGTTTTCAAGCAAATATTGTGAGTTTGAACTTCCACCCGGTTGGGAGTGTGCTTTAGAAGGTACTGAATACGTTTGTCAGAGTGAAAATGCTGACAGAAAAAAAGAATCAATCATTATTCTCGCTGCCAAAATTCGTGGCGAACAAGATAACCTTGATGAATACATGACCTATTTAAAAAAGGGCAAAGAGTTTTCACTTCCCGGCGGCAAAAAACAAATTTCTGAATCAAAAAG